>NZ_JBDGML010000054.1:0-45466 GCF_057655195.1 Arthrobacter sp. Soil_N43 | reverse complement strand
CACAATGGCGCCTACCTGCTCCGAGCCCGTGAGCGAGACGCCTTGGACGCGGTCATCGGCGATGATGTCCGAGATCTGCGGGTGGGTGGCGAACAGGTTGACGTAGGCCCCCTCGGGGAAGCCTGCATCGCGGAAAAGCTCCTCCAGAGCGAGCGCCGATTCAGGGCACTGGCTAGCATGGCGGACAATGACGGTGTTGCCCAGGATGATATTGGGGATCGCGAAACGGGCCACCTGGTAGTACGGGTAGTTCCACGGCATGATGCCCAGGATTACGCCAAGGCCCTGGTACCGGAAGAAGCTCCTCAGGCCATCAGCAACCTCCAGCTCCTCGTCCGCGAGCCATTCCTCTGCGTGCTCTGCGAAAGCAGCTGCAATGGAACCGGAAAACTCTGCTTCGCCTGCTGCCTGCTGAAGCGGTTTGCCCATCTCCCGGTTGATGATGGCGGCGAGCTTGTCCTTGCGTTCAACAAACAAGTCAGCCAGGCGCTGGGCCAGTGCTGCACGTTCGGCCACGGTGGTGGTGCGTGACCATTCCTGATAGGTCTTCTGGGCTGCGCTGAGTCCTGCTTCCACGTCTGTGTCGGTGGCAGCGGCGTATTCCGCGTGCGTGGTTCCCGTGGCCGGGTCAATTACGGCAAATGCGCTCATGAGGATGCTCCTTTATCGGTTATTTCGAAAGGACGGGGTTTACCCGTAAAAAGCCGGGCGGGACCGCAGCAGGGCGCCGCGGTCCCGCCCGGTGTGCGTCAGCGCGTTTCAGGGGCGGTGGTGGCTGCATAGAAGCGCTGGCGGGCGCGACCCTGCAGGTGCTTGGCAGTACCTTCCTGGTTGCCGGGCCGCTGGGAGGTCATGGGGACTCCAACATCCCAGAACGCGCCGTTGCCACTCAGGTAGCGCCACGGTTCCACACGGGCGACGATCACAGCGGGCCCGTCCGCTTCCCTGGCCTCGGTGAGCGCTGCCTCAAATTCCTCAATGGTGGTGGTGGACCAGGCGGCGCAACCCATGCTGGCAGCGTTGGCGGCGATGTCGATGTCGAGGATCGGTCCGTCAAGGCGGCCGGACTCCTTGCTGCGCGCCCGGTACTGGGTACCGAATTCGCTCCCCGGTCCCCCCTTTGCCACCTGAAGCGGCCAGATGCACTGGTGCCCGCGGTTGTCGATCACGATGGTGATGATCTTCTTGCGTTCCTGGACCGCGGTGACCAGCTCGGTGGGCTGCATGAAGTATGTGCCGTCACCGATCAGGACGTACACCTCGCCCGGGGCCTCCGCGCGTGCCAGGCGGTAACCCAGGCCGGCCGGGATTTCGTGGCCCATGCAGGAGTTGGCGTACTCGAAATGGATTTCGGTGCCGTTGGACGCGTCCCAGACCTTGTGGATGCCTTCAACCACGCCGCCGGAGCCCAGGATCAGTGCGTCCTCGCTGGTGGTGGTCCGGTTCAGTACGTCGATGACCTGCGCCTGGCTCATGTTCTCGCCGGGAAACGCTTGGAGGTCGTGTTTGCGCACCTCGAGTGTGGCTTTCCGGGCGTCCGCGATGTCGCTGCGGAAGTCCTCGGACGTCGAGTATCCAACTTCCGCGAGGCGTTCCCGCACGGCGGCCAGGTTCAGCTTGGCATCACCGATCACGGGGAACGAACCCATCTTGTGCGCATCGAACGAACCGACGTTGAGGTTCACGAACTTCACGTTCGGGTTCTGGAACAGCGAGTGTGAGGCGGTGATGAAGTCCTGGAGGCGGGAACCTACGGTAATCACAACATCCGCACCATCGGCGATCTCGTTGGCGCCCACGGTGCCGGTCACACCCAAGGCACCCAAGTTGAGTTCGCTGATGGGGCCGCTTCCCTTGCCCGCGTAGGTCTCGGACACCGGGATGCCGAACTCGGCGCTGAAACGTGCCAGCTCTTCCTGAGCCTTGGAATAGCGGACGCCGCCACCTGCGATCAACACGGGACGTTTGGCATGACGGATGATCTCGGCTGCACCACTGATCTCGTCCTCCACGGCCGGACGACGGCGGATATGCCAGACGCGCGGGGTGAAGAAGGACTCCGGGAAATCGAACTCTGCGCCTTGGATATCCTGCGGCAGGCAGACCACCACGGCACCGGTTTCCACTGGATCCGTGAGGACGCGCATGGCCTCCGGAAGGGTGGACAGCAGCTGTGCAGGGTGGGTGATCCTGTCGAAATAGCGGCTGACCGGACGGAAGCAGTCGTTGGCGGACACATCGCGCTCAACCGGATGTTCGATCTGCTGCAGCACGGGGTCACCGAAACGGTTGTTGATGATATCCGCTGGGAACAGCAGCACCGGAAGACGGTTCGTGGTGGCCGTCGCGGCACCGGAGACCATGTTGGTGGATCCGGGACCGGCGGAGGCCGTGCATGCCAGGGTGGCAGCACGGTTTGAAGCCTTCGCGAAGCCGATGGCCGCGTGGACCATCGACTGTTCGTTCTTGCCCTGGTAGTGCGGGAAGTCCACACCATACTCGTCGATGCCCTGCGCCAGGCCGACGGAGTTGCCATGCCCGAAAATGCCGTACATGCCGGCAACCAGGCGCCTCCTCTCGCCGTCCAGTTCGCTGTACTGGACCTGAAGGTATTCAACGATTGCCTGTGCCACAGTGCGGCGGCGGACGGCCTTGATGTCGACGTCGGTGCCGATATCAGCAGCGGCTGTGCTAGTCATGCGTTCTCCTAAATTCGTAGGTGCGTCGGCATTTGCAAACCGATTCGCCCGAACATCAGGTTGTCACCGTGGGGAAGGAAAGTTGTGTCCCAGTTTGATACGCACCCACACCCGCCAGGGGACAAGAAAAACAGCAGTCGACGGCGGCACGTAAGTACCGCCGTCGACTGCTGTTGGCTGTTTGGTCTTGTCCCTAGTCGAACCGGTAAGGCTCCTGCGGGCCGACCGAGGGAAGCGGCCGGGGCCGCTCGCAGGTGCTTTCGATCCGGACGTGCCGGCCTTGCTCCGAGGATGCTTCGAAAGCAAGGAGGACTTCCAGCACGTGATAGGCGAAGTCACCACCAGTGCGCGGCTCCACCCCGTTGCGGATGGCGTAGCCGAACTCGGCCAGGCCGATGCCCCGGTAGGCGTCGTCGCGGTGGGTAACTGGTGTCTCCCGCCAATCACCGCCACCGGGAGGGGTCATGTCCAGCGCGAGGTCGCCCGGCTCACCGCGTCGCAGCACCGGCGCCCCGGAGAAGTGGTCCGGGTTTGGCGCTGCCAGGGAACCTCCCGTGCCGTAGATCTCAAGATGCGGCAGGTTGTGGTTCCAGACGTCCCAGCTGACGATCACGGTGGCGGCAGCGCCGGACTCGAAGTCCAGGGTGCCGGTGACGTGCGTTGGCGTCTGGATCTGAATGACGTCGCCCTCTTTGCCAGGACGGGGACGGGTCTCCGATGAACGCGGCGCCGTTGCGGAAACGCGCTTGACCGGGCCGAAGAAGTTCACGAGGTTGGTGATGAGGTAAGGCCCGATGTCGAGCATCGGCCCGGCACCGGGGCTGTAGAAGGGGTCAACGTTCGGGTGCCAGTGCTCGTAGCCGCGGCATGCGAAGGACGCGAAAGCCGCCACGGGTTCGCCGATCCACCCGTCGTCAATGAGCTTCCGGCTGGTCTGCATGCCCGAACCGAGGAAGGTGGTGGGAGCCGAGCCCACCTTGACCCCTGCATCACGGGCGGCATCCAGGATTTTCCGGGCTTCCTCAAGGGAAGTGGCAAACGGCTTTTCAGAGAGGACATGCTTTCCGGCTGCGATGGCCTGGAGAGTCACCGGGGCGTGGAGCTTGGGCGGGGTGAGGTTGAGGACCAGCTCCACCTCGTCGTCGGCAAGCAGCTCCTCCGGCGAGAGGGCCTTGGGAACCGAATATTCTGCTGCCCGTGCTTTCACGGCCTCCGCGTTCACGTCGGCGAGCGCTACGACATCGACATCCGGGTGGACGCCGATTTTGTCCAAGTACTGGTTGAGAACGTTTCCGACGCCGATGATGCCGACTCGAATGGGTTCCATGTGAATCTCCGTTATTAGTTGGTGAAAGATCCCGGGGCGGGGAAATATACCCCGCCCCGGAAACAGTTGCTATGGCTGGCGCCTCTAGCCGGCCCGGCGCTCTTCGCGGGTCTTGGCCGTGGCTTCTTCGTCGAGGGCGCCATCGGTGATGACGACGCCATAATGGGTCGCCGCTGCTTCGAGGGTCACCCGTGACTCGCGGTAGTCGTCGAGCACGGCCAGCACGTCGCGTTCCAGCGGGTCGCCGTATCCGCCACCACCCGGGGTGATGGATACGACCTTTTCGCCGGACTGCAGATCGTAGCGGCCCACCACAGGAATTTCACGGCGTTCGCCAGTCTTGAGGTCTTCCACCCAGGTCGACGGAACGGCCCCGTCGTGTCCGCCGCGGACGCCCTTGGGCGGGTTGAGCTTACCTTCGATGCCGTATGTGAGGGTGACGCTTTCCCCCCGGGGTTCCATGGTGACGCGGGTTGCGAGTCCGCCGCGCTGCCGACCTGCCCCGCCGGAGTCGGCTACCAGAGTGCGTTCGTGGATCAGGATCGGATAACGCTGCTCATCCACCTCCACGCTGTCGTGGTAGAGAAGGGCGCCGCAGACGGGACGCTGATACGTCGGCCAGCCGTCAACGTAGGGGGTGGCAGGGCCACCGACGCCGCCCACCAGGATCTGGTTGACGTAGGCGTTGCCGTTGCGTTCGTCGATGCCGGAAATGACGGACTTGGCTGGCGCTTGCCCGGCTGCTCCCTCAGCGGTGCCGTATCCATCGTCGATTTGGGAGAAGGCGGCCTGGACGATGTTGACCACCCGGTCGGCGAGGTTGGTGGTTCCGGACGAGCAGGAGTGGGGGTGCTTCGGGACGCCGACGGCGCAGCCGTCACGCAGCAGCACCTCCACCCGTCGGAAGGTTCCGGCGTTGCTCGGCAGGTTTTCCGGGATACCGGAGAGGATGCCTGCCAGTGCAGCACCGGTGGCCGTTGCCCTCGTGAGGTTCAGGCCGTTGGGCAGGTTGTCCGGGTTGTCCCGTAGGTCGATGGTGATCTTTCCCTGCTTGGGCTTGACCTCGATGGTGGCCTGCAGGCGCACACCGTCTGGGCCTGTGCCGGGGAAGGGATCGTGGGCCGAGGTGCCGTGCAGGACATATTCGGGCAGCGTTTCGATGGCGCTGGCGGTGAGGCGCTCGGAGTAGTCGAACCAGGCGTCAACGAAGTCCACGAGGTCGTCGACGCCGAACTTCTCGGCGAGTTCATGGATGCGGCGCTCGGCAATACGGGAGGCGCCTACCGATGCGAGGTAGTCGCCGTACCACTGGTCAGGAACGCGGATGCGGGAGCGGCACATGCGGATGATGTCGTCGATGTCCGTGTAATCGCGCTGGACCCTCACACAGGGGAAGATCAGGGCGCCTTCCTCATAGACGTCCCGGGCGGTGGCGAAGAACGTAGTGGGCAGCGAGTTGCCGCAGTCGGCCTGGTGAGCCTTGGTCACGGCGGTGAAGAGGTGGCGTCCTCGGAGGAAGATCGGCACCAGGATGACATGGTCGGCGGCGTGGGAGTTGCCCATGTAGGGGTCGTTGTGCAGGAAGGCATCGCCTTCACGGATGTCATTATGCAGCTCGACCATGTCCTCGCCCAGCGGGCCGGCGCCGAAGACGTGAACCGGGACACCTTCCGCTGCTGCGAGCAGCTGGTTGTCCGCCGTCAGCACGGCGCAGGAGAAATCGCGGGCCGTGTTGATGACGGAGGAACGTGCCGAGCGCAGCAGGCCGCTGGTCATCTCGCGGACGATGCCGTCGAATGCATTGGCAAGCACCGAGAGCTTTACTGGATCGAATTCGGGCGTCACGGTTACGCCTCCTTACGGGTGAGGTAGATGTTGGATCGTTCGTCGAGCGTGGCATTCCATTCCGGTGGAACGACGATGGTGGTGGTGGGCTGGTCGATGACCGCGGGCCCCAGGATCTTGTCCCGCGGGGCCAGGGTGACACCGCGGTAGCGCTGGGTGCTGAAGCTCTCGCCGCTGAAAACGATGTCATCGGTGCGGTGGACCTCGCTGGTGCGGGCCGCCCCGATCTCATCCTTAGTGTGCTCGGGCCGAGGGATTTCCACGCGGACGCCCCAAGTGATGATTTCGACCCGGCTGTCCGGATCGTGTGTGCCGTTGCGGCGGTCGTGCTCCTCGTGGAAGGCCCGCTCAATGATTCCTGCGGCGTCGCCGGCGGTATCGGGGGCGGCATCCAGATACACACGCAGGTCCCACGCCTGGCCCGGGTACCGGGCGTCGACAAAGTAGGTGACGTTCGGGGCATCGCCTACACCATCGAACCGCTTCCCAAAGAGCTCTGCCTTGGCCGTCAAATCCTCCACCGCACGGGTGGCGGAACCGGAGTTGAAGCTGCGGGTGTCGTTGTGCAGCGGTGAGAGGAACTCGGTGGCGATCGGAGCGCGATGGGCGCCGTAAGCGGCCAGCACGCCAGCCGTCGCGGGGATCAGGACGGTGTCGGTCTCCAGCAGGACACCGATTGCGGCTGCGACCATGGCACCTGCGCCACCGCCGGCAACAATCAGCGCGCCTCGGGGATCAACGCCCTGTTCCAGTGAAGCCTGACGGATGGCCGTGGCCATGTGGTTGGCAGAGACGTCCAAGATGGCCTGTGCAGCCTGCAAGGTATCCATGTTCAGAGGGCCGGCGATGCGAGTATCGATGGCGCGGACAGCGGCCTCGCGATCCAGGGTAAATCCGCCTTCGAAGCCATCAGCGTCAAGGTAGCCGAGCGCCACACAGGCGTCCGTGACGGTGGGCTCTTCGCCTCCGCGTCCGTAGGCAGCGGGACCGGGGGTGCTGCGGGCACTTTGCGGACCCACGCGGAGCAGGCCGCCGCCGTCGACCCATGCGATGCTGCCGCCACCGGCGCCGATGCTGGAGACAGCCACGGAGGAAAGACCGGTGAGGTGTCCAACGAAGGGCTCACCCAGCCAGGCTTCCCGGGTATGGCGGACAACGCCCTCTTCGACGAGGGACACGTCGAAAGTGGTTCCGCCCATATCGCAGACCACGACTGTGTCCCTGTCCGGCGCGGCTGCCGCTCCAACCAGCGGTGCCATCGACGGACCCGAGTTCAGCAGCAGTACCGGTCGGTCCAGTACATCGACGACGTCGAGGACGGCACCTTCGGAGGTGACCACCAGCAGGTCGCCGGCGAAACCGTACTTCTGGAGGTCAGCGCGCAGCTTACCCAGATGGTCAGCCATCAACGGCTTCAGGGAGGCGTCGATCGAGGCTGCCGAGGAGCGGCGGTATTCGCGGATAGTAGGGTTGGCCTCGTTGGACAGCGTGTACGGAACACCCGGCAGGATCTCCTGGATGAGTTCCGCGACGCGCTTCTCGTGGGCGTCGTTGATGATCGACCAGAGAAAGGAAACGGCCACCGCTTCGATTCCCTGTTCCTTGAGGGAACCCAGAACCTCACGCACTTGCTCTTCATCCAACGGCACCAGGACATCGCCTTCTGCGGAAATGCGTTCGGTGATCTCAAAGGTCAGGTGGCGGGGAATGTAGGGCGGCGGGTAGGCAGCTTTGGAGTCGAAGGCGTCCCGGCGGCCTCCCTCGCGGAGCAGCAGTGTGTCGGCGAACCCGTCGGAGGTCAGCAGGGCGGTCTTGGCCACCTTGCCGGTCAGTACTGCGTTAGTGGCGTGCGTAGTGCCGTAGACGATGACGTCCGCGTTGCGCAGGACGTCATCCCCGCTCCAGCCAACCGATTCGGCGGCCCGGCGTACGGAGGCTTCAAAGCCGGTGAAGACGCGGTCATAGGTGGTCAGGGCCTTGCCGACGGCCATGTCACCGTTGTTGGAATCGACGACGACATCGGTGAACGTGCCACCGGTGTCCACGGCGATGCGGTACCTCGCTTCACGTGGGTGTGTCTGTACTTCACTCATGGGTCTTCTTACTTTCGTAGAGCTTGCAGGGGTTAGAGCTGGGGCTTGCCGACGCGGTTGCGGAGCAGCCCTACTTTGTCGATCTCGATTTCCACCGTGTCGCCCGGCTCAAGCCAGACGGGAGGGTTCCGCTTGGCGCCGATGCCTTGCGGGGTACCTGTGGCAATGACGTCTCCGGGCTCCAGAGTGAGGAAGCCCGACAGGTAGGAGACGATGCGGGCGATGGAGAAGATCTGGTAACGGGTGTTGGAGCGCTGCACTTCAACGCCGTTCACCCGCGTCACCAGGTCCAGTGTCTGCGGGTCTCCCACCTCATCCAGCGTCACCAATGCCGGACCCCAAGGAGTTGAACCGTCAACAGCCTTGCCCGCAAGCCACTGGGTCCCGCGATACTGGAGATCACGTGCCGTAACATCGTTCAGCGGGGCCAGGCCTGCGACGTACTCGAGGGCTTCATCTTCCGTTACTTCGCTGGCACGGCGCCCCATCACTACGGCCACCTCACCCTCGAAGTCCAGGTTTTCGCTGACCCTGGCGCCGCCGATCTCCTCCTCGGGACCAACCATGGTGGAGTCGAACTTGGCGAAAACGTCCGGGTACTCGGGGAACGCACGGCCCGTTTCGGCAACGTGGTCCTTATAATTCAGCCCGATGCAAAGCACCTTGGATGGGTTAGGCACGGGCATTGTCAGGCGGATCTCGGAGCGGGCACCCACGCGGGCTTCCGGGTCCTGGGCCGCGGCCTCGGCGGCCTCGGCTGAGATGGCATCGAGACGGTCGCCGTAGAGCTTCAGGAACTCCCGGACGGAGGATGTTGCCCCGTTGACTGCCCCGCTTGAGCCCTGCAGGAGCAGTTCCAGATCGTAGACCGAGTCTTCGATGAGGACACCTCCGCGGACGCCGGATTCGTGGTCATAGGAAACGAGCTTCATGGTTACTTGCCGCCTTCTGTTGCTGGGGACTGTGCCGCGACTGCCAGGACGGCGTCGGCCAGCCGGTCAGCGATGTCTTCGGTCACTTTTACGTCCATGGGCGTGGAAAGGGACAACAGGTTTGCGGGAGATCCGAGCAGCCCCCGCTCGTAGGACGCCCACCACAGCTTGTGCTGCGTCTGCTCGTCAACTTTCTCAGCACCGCCAGGAACCGCGCGGAGCAAAGAGCCACGTCCGCGAACTTCCCAGCCCGCCTCAGCGACCCTGGCGTTGACCATGTCGCGGGCGGTATCGCCCAAGTGATTCAGCCGCTTTACTTCCTCTTCGTTATAGAGGCGCAGGGCGACAGCACCGGCAGCCATGCTGACCGGGTTGCCGGAGAAGGTGCCGCCATGCGGGAGGCTGTCCTGACGGGTCGGATCCACCTCGGCCATGAGCTCGGCCTTGCCGCAGACTGCGCCAACGGGGAAGCCGCCTCCGATAAGCTTGCCGGTGGTCAGCAGGTCGGGGGCAACCCCGTATTCACCGCTGAAGCCGTTGTACCCGAGGCGGAGGCTAATGACCTCGTCGATGATCAGGACGATGCCGTGGCGCGTTGCAAGTTCGCGTGCGCTGCGGACGAAGTCCTCCGAAATGTGCAGGAGCCCTGCGCGGTTGGGCAGCAGGTCGAGGATGATGGCGGCGTAGGCGTCCGGGGCGGCCTCTACCGCCTGGCGCAGGAACTCGACGTCGTTCAGCGGCACCGCAGTGACGTCATCGATCACGCCGCGTGTCAGGCCGCGCTGGTAGGCCGGTCCACCTGGTACCAGTGCGACCTCGGATGTCCCGTGGTAGCCACCCTTGGTGACGATGACTCGTTCACGGCCGGTGCTGGCCCGTGCGATGCGGATCGCGGACATGACCGCTTCGGTGCCGGAGTTCGCAAAGCGGACCTGGTCCAGATCAGGGAGACGGTGCAGCAGGAGTTCAGCAAGTTCCCATTCGTAGAGGTTCGGGATGCCCCAGCTGGCTCCGGTGGTGAGGGCCTTGGTGGCGGCTTCCGTGATCTCCGGGTGCGCATTGCCGTGAATCAGGGACGTGAAGTTGTTGTTCGCGTCGATCAGTTCACGGCCGCGGTCGTCCCACACGCGGTAGCCCTCGCCGCGGATCGCATACGGGCTCGGAGCTCCCGTGTAGTACGTTGAGCGCCCATAGCCGCCGGGCAGCAGCGGGAAACCGCGTGGCCCGCGGCGCAGATGGGGATCCTCCGCGGGATGCTGCAGATCCGCAATATTTTCCAGATGGTTGGGTGTTGCCAATTGGGGTTTCTCCAGTCTTTTCAGTTCACGAGGTCGATGAGCGGCTGCCCGGTCAGCGCAAGGCGGACCCGCTCCACAGCGCCGTCCTGCAGGGCCCCCGTTGACCGGTTGGAACGCCAGGCGATGTGCGGAGTGAGGATGGTGTTGGGCGCCGAACGCAGCGGATGTCCCTCCCGCAACGGCTCTTCAGCGAAAGTGTCGATGCCTGCGCCGGCGATGTGTCCGGAGATCAGTGCTGCAGCGAGCGCAGCTTCATCGATAAGGCCGCCGCGCGACACATTGACCACCACTGCACCCTTCCGCATACGGGCGAGGACATCTCCGGAGAGGAGGTCCGCCGTGTCTTGGTTAAGCGGCAGGTGCAGCGAGACGACGTCGGAGTTCTCCAGGATGTCGCCGAGCCCGGTCATCTCCACGAAGCTGTCCGTGACGAAGGGATCGTAGGCCCGGACATCGGCTCCCACGGCCGAATACATCCGGGCGACGTGCTGACCGATGCGTCCCATTCCAAGCACCCCGACCTCAAGCTCGGAGAGCACCGGCGTGTCGTAGCCGATGGTCCCGGCCCAGCCCAGGTTCCGGATGGAGGCATCACCGGCAGGCAGGCGGCGGGCCAGCGCCAGGCCCATGGCGAAAGCGTGGGAGGCCACTTCCTCTGACGCGGTTCCCGGGACGATCGAGACTGGGATCCCAGCCTCCGTGGCGGCGGCAACATCGATGTTGTCGTAGCCGATTCCGTAGCGGATAACCGCCCTGCACTTCGACATCACGGGGAAATCAGCTGCGGTGAGCTTTGCATAGGGGGTAATCATCACAATGTCGGCTTCGGGAAGCCCTTCACGGAAGGCGTCGGTGTCTGCCGCGGGGTTAAGTGTGTAACCGAACTCCTCCGCGAGCGCGTGCTCGCGGTCCAGGTTCGGAAAATGGTGAGGGGCCACAAGAATGGTTCCCTGGGCATCGCGGGTCATAGTGTGTCGTCCTGTTCGTGTCGTACCCTCGTTCGCTGCCGGACACTCCATGGGACGGGTGCCGGTGTCGGGTGATTACAAGTACAACGCGATATCGGAGCGTCCATCCGTGCCAGATCGGGACACCGTGGTGGGACACGTCCCACTCGGCAGACCTGCGCGACAGCAGGCAGGAGCCGACCATCAAAGGATGGCCGGCTGCTGCAGATGGGCGGGTATAATCGTGCGGGGATCAGAGGTCGAAGCCGCGGCTGCGGAAGTAGTCCATGCGCCGGTACAGGGTGGAACGGCCGATTTGCAGTGTTTCCGCTGCGAGGCTTCGGTTGCCTTTGGCCTCCTGGAGGGCAGTGCGCAGCTCGCTCAGTTCTGCATCTTCCAGCCGTGAAAGCCGGCCCTTTGTCAGAACACGGTGGAAACCCTGTGGCAGGTCGTCCACAGTGACTTCTGCGCCTTGGGCCCGTTCCACGGCGTTGGAGACTACAGCCCGGAGCTGGTCGATGTTCCGTGGCCAGTCAGCATGTGTGAGTGTGGTGATGAGCCTGCGGGAAAGCCTCCGCTGCCCGAGTTCCTCCGCGATTGCGTTAGCCAGCTGGGGGATGTCTTCACGCCTGTTGCGGAGGGGCGCCACTGAGATTTCCAGGACATCGAACGCTTCGGAGAGCAGCAAGGTGGCGTCTGTGGGTCGCGCAATGGTGAGGATCAGCTTGGTGGTGGGATTGCCACGCAAATTACGTGCGATCTCACCGGCTTCGTTCTGCGAAAGCTCATCGGCGTGCTCGACGATCAGCGTGGCCGGGAGTTCGGTAGCCACCCGGTGCAGCACATCCCGGAAGTTGGGGTTCCTGAGTGCTCCGCTACGGGCGTCAACCGCCATGTGGCCACCCCGCAGTGATGCGATGGCACTGGCCAGGCGGAGTTTTCCGCTGCCCAGTTCACCGATCAAAACAACGGACCTGTCCTGGTCCACAGCCTTGCGGGCCATGTTTAGGGTGCGCTTGAATTCCGTGCTCGTCCCGTCCACGTGCTTCATTAGGCGCTCAGCAGTTCCCTGCGGGGAAGATTCCAAAGTCAGAGGCGCACTTGCGGCGGTGACGGCCCGCTCCTTGGCCGGCGAGTGGGACCGGACCACAACGATTGCCCCCACATTCGCAGACGAGAGGGTCACCGGGGAGATCTCCAGTGTGGACAACCCCGGCCCCTGCAGCATGGCCTCGCAGTTCATGTCACGGCCGGAGGACATCACTGCCTTGGCGTAGCCGGAAATGATCGAGAAGTCGCTGTCCACCAAAGTGGCTGTGGCGGATGCGTTCTGGAGGGAGTTCTTCCCATCAACTGCAATGACCGCACGGTTGCCCCGTCTCCGCGAGATTCTCAGATACTCACTCAGGAGGGCCCGTTCCTTCGATGAAGTCCGGACCTCGATGTCGCGTTCGATGCGAGAGGCGACACCCTCAAGCATCAGCAGCGTGGAGGAAGGTTCAAGGGTGGTGACTCGGTTGGCCGGGAGTGTCAGCCCGATGACGGCGCGGACACGATTGTGGAACGGATCCCGCACCAGGGACGCGAAGCACCAATTGCCGCGCATGTCCTCGCGGAAGTGTTCCTCTGGGGCCAGCCAAACGCCGCGGCCTTCTTCTAGGGCCAGCCCTTCTCCATTGCTGCCGCAGCTTTCCTCCAGCAACGAATATCCAGCCGGGAAGCCGTCATCGCGGAGGAAGCTGGCCTTCACCAGCACGCCGTTAGGGGCTGTGAGGTTGACGTAGCCGCCCAGGTCCGCTG
Organism: Arthrobacter sp. Soil_N43; assembly: GCF_057655195.1. Taxonomy (NCBI): domain Bacteria; kingdom Bacillati; phylum Actinomycetota; class Actinomycetes; order Micrococcales; family Micrococcaceae; genus Arthrobacter; species Arthrobacter sp. Soil_N43. The sequence goes on along the minus strand of NZ_JBDGML010000054.1, from coordinate 32,525 downwards.
CAACTTCGTCCAGCTTCTGTAGGTGCGGACCAGCCGCCGCAATCGTGTATTCGTCAACCCGGCCTTCGTCATAAATTCCACGGTCGGCAACCGCGTCGACACCAGCCGCGCGGCTTCTGTACCAGGAACGTGCGACTATCGGCCGGATTCCGCTAAGGTCCGCGTGGGGTTGCATCAGGAACAATTCGCGTAGGCGGTCTGTTTCACGCAGCGACTCATACGGCCACGGGGACAATACTTCTGCAGACATGGGACAGGTTCTTTCTGGATGTGAAGGAAAGTTCAGGACGCCAAGGTGGCTCCGGTACCACCAGGACGGCTTGTCCGATTGCGCCGCCTGGGCAACCTGGGACGGAATGCCTGCTGGGCATGCCAGTCCTCGTTCATGGCGGCATTGTCTTCCCTTGCCTTTGCGCTGATGTATGCCGCAACCATTCCCGAAAGTCCGCTTCCGAGGATGATGGTGTTGTTCCGAGAGGCCCCCAGGCTCGTTTTTTCGGTGCCCATTTGCTTTGCTCTTCCGCTCGATCATTCAAAAGGCAACCGCAGCGGCGCTGCTGCGGGCCACTATCAGTTTACCTAACTAACAGACGTTAGGGAAGAGTTAACCTCAAGGGCCGCACACGGCTAACGCCTGTTAGGATGAGGCATTATGAGCGACAGGTCCTACGAAGCCGCCCGCGAAGCTTTCGAGCTGCGACTGAAAGAGTGGAATTGGGCCGGCCAGAAAGCTGCCCGCCAAAACATCCTTGAGGCCTTCCTCGAGCTTGCCATCGCTCACGGTTTTAACTCCGTGTCCATGAGGACGATCGCCAACGCCGTCAACATCAAAGCACCAAGCCTCTACTCGCACTTCCCTGGCGGAAGGGACGAGATTGTTGCGGAATCCTTGCGGTGGCACTTCCATCGCTTTGGCGTCGCCCTTCTGCAAGCCGTAAGCGGTGCCGGGGATGCAGATGAGTTTTGGGATGCCATGGTGCGACTGCATTTCACCCGGCAGGTGCGGCTCCCTGAAAGCAACCTTTGGGATCTGCTGGTCGCCACAGACAGAATGGCGGGAGTCTTGCCCAAAGACGTCCGGGTCCAGGTGGATGACTGGGTGCAACTACACCAGAACATGTATGTGGCCGCTGCCAGGGACATGGGTGTTCCCGAAGCGGAGGAGCGGGTCAAAGTTGTCATGACGCTCTTGGAGGGTGCCACTCGTTGGGCATCTTACGAGTGTGACGACAATGAGCTGGAAAGGCTCAGCGACCGAGCGGTCATGATATCCCGGACACTGCTCGGGATGGACTTCCCAGCGTGAGAGCTTCCGCCTTCTCTCACGCGGCACCATGCCGCGGCCAGCCAGCGAGGCCCGGCTACAATTCCATCCTCACCAGATCGTACCCGTCGTGTTCATGCAGCATTTTCCGCTCTCCGATACTGTCAAAGAGCCATACGAATGCTCCGTCGGATGTACGATCATCAACGATTCCGTTCTGCACAAACGTTCCGTTTAATCGCACTTCTACAACGTCACATGGGGAAACGGCATCCCACTGCTTATTGAAGGATTTTGCCATCGCGGTTATCTCTTTTCATTCAGGAGTTTCTAAATTTGAGAGAGCCCGACTTCATCGTCGGCGCGGTCCAATGACATTTGGCCCACGGTATCTTCGAGCAGCTGCCTCCGCTACTTCCTTTGCACGGAAATTCCCTCAGACATGGTATAAAACTCAGTTCTGGACGAAGAATTCGAAATCCATAGAACGCGGCCACTGTCCGAGACTTCCTCTACCTGGCCTGCCGAAATAACCTGTGAGTTTTTGAGGATGTACACACGCTCCCCGGATTGCAGTTCGTGCCAATCCGCTTGGATGGTTCCTGTTCTGCGCCGAACAGACGTTCTGACTTTCATAATTCCACCTTGAATAGCAACTGAAGTAGGGAAATTAGCGCGGATCTCCCGATCGTCGGAAGTTCATCGAATCTAGGTCCGCGAAGATATGGCCAATTCCCTCTGCGGCGCACCGGCGCCGTATGCATCGGCTGAGTGCGGAGTCAAATTGGCAGGATCCTCCGCTCGCGCAGAGGGATTGACCACACCCGTCGACGTCGTCGGGCTGTGATCGCATACGACCTGCCGTTGCAGGTAACGCAATTGGGCCATCTTTCTGCTCATCATTAGAATCAACTCGCTTACCAAATGTTTGGGACAAGAAAAGCATCCGTCCCGAGGCTGCAATCGAACCGTGTCAGTTTGAGACACAAGCGGCTCTCATCTCGCGATCCCTAAGCCGGCATCACCTTCTTGCCATCGCGGGACTCGCCACCTGAAATCCTTTTGACCTAATGATTCATTCCCTCAGAAGTCATGCCGCCTCATCCCCATACTCCGATGAATGAGTGGAAGCATCATCGCTGTTTGTCATTCTGATAGCCCCATCATCGCTGGGCGGGCCCTCCGCGCAACCAGGGCGCCAAGGGCCGACCGCAACCAAAAGTTTCGTTGGGCGCTCCTCCGTCGCTTATCTCCTCACCAAACTTTTGGTTCCGGCCGGTCCCCCAAGTTGCACTCCGAATCCTTCTGCCCAGCGGTTGAATCCTCTATCAGAACGGCACCCAAATCCAACGACCACAGTCACGCCAAGAAGGTCAAAGAACCAGGGGACCATGGAAACGCTCACCATCAAATCTCCCGCAGATCTGCTCAGCTTCATCGGCCGCACCCTCGGCTTCTGGCCGCAGGAGAGCCTAGTCTGCGTCACCGTGGACACCGACTGCCTCGGGCTCACCTTGCGCGTGGACCTCCCCCGGCACGACGGCGGTGAGCTCGGCTACGCCCCACCGTCGCCGGCTACCTTAGCCATGACCCGGACGCCACGAGCGTCCTCTTCGCCGTCTACACCTAAACACCCTGGGACGCCGACCAACCCAAACCCCGCGCGGCGATCAGCGCCGCACTCACCGGCGTGCTGGCCCAGCGCGGCATCACCATGAGCGACGGGCTACTCGTCGGGGAGAAGACTTTCACCCAGCACGACGGCGACCCCCAGCACAGCGCCGCAATCCCCCCCCTGACGGCTACCCAGACCAGCGCGATCAACGCCGAATTGCTCCCATGGAGAGGTATCAGAGCAAACACAACCCGAAGGTGCACGGCATGGACGATCTTCCAGCCATTGGCACACAGGCCTCCTCAGCCGAGATCCCGACGGCACGTTTGTCACGCCTCCAGCACTCTCCTTCGCCCAGGTTCCCCGCAAATCATGCACCTCGGCATGTCCGGCCCATGAACCGCTATCAGCCACAAAGTGTGCGGAAAGGGAAGCAAAGATGCGAGTCGAACAGCCGCCGTCGAAAGTCTGTGCACAATGTTCACACCCCTTTGGACGGACAAAGGGCGATGAGGGCAATCTCCTGGGCCGTCAGGAAGCAGCTATTGGATGAAAACCATGAAACGAAAATTCTATTGGTCATGTCGTCAACACAACCCTTCATCATGAATGAGTGATGGCCAACAACGGCCATCAGAGCAAGCCCGAAAGGAGGACGGAAACCCCACATCCCAGCAAGCGGAGGGCCCACAGCCAAGGCCCCTGACCCCGCCACCCACACAACTTCACAGGCCATCGCGGCGGCCAGGCACCAGCCACGGAACAACGTCAGAGGGACCCGCGGAGGGTCCATGTACACACATTAAAAGCAAAAACCCCTCTGACGAGGGGTAATGCGTGCCCGAGGTGGGACTCGAACCCACACACCTTTCGATACCGCATTTTGAGTGCGGCGCGTCTGCCAATTCCGCCACTCGGGCGCGGAGTACACGGAGTAACAATCGTAGGCCCACAGTGTGATTGTGAGCAACGCAGCCACTTCCAGTGCGCGGAATTACTCTACATGCAGATAGGCTGAAACCCAGAATCGCGCCAGTGCCGCCGCAACAAGCCATGCAGATCCAAGTACATCCGTGGGGCGCAACTAAGATAGTCCTGTTCCCGCCGTACCTTTTCAAGGAGATCCCGTGTCAGAACCGACGGAGTCAAACACCACGTCCCAGCCGGCGCGCCGCGTAATTGTCGCTGAAGACGAAACCCTCATCCGCCTGGACATCATCGAAATCCTGCGCGGCGAGGGCTACGACGTTATCGGCGAAGCAGACAACGGCGAGAAGGCCGTGCAGCTGGCCGAGGAGCTCAAGCCGGACCTCGTCCTCATGGACGTCAAGATGCCCGTCATGGACGGCATCTCCGCTGCCGAGAAGATCGTCAAGGCACGCATCGCCCCCGTGGTGCTGCTGACCGCCTTCAGCCAGAAGGAACTCGTGGAGCGCGCCCGCGACGCCGGCGCCATGGCCTACGTGGTGAAGCCCTTCACCCCGGCAGACCTCATCCCGGCCCTGGAGATCGCGCTCTCCCGCCACGAGGAGATCAAGGCCCTCGAAAGCGAGGTCAGCGACCTGCAGGAGCAGTTCGCCACCCGCAAGCTCGTGGAGCGCGCCAAGAGCCTCCTGACCACCAAGATGGGCCTCACGGAGCCGGAAGCCTTCCGCTGGATCCAGAAGACCTCCATGGACCGCCGCCTGAGCATGCGCGAAGTGGCTGAGACCATCATCAACCAGGTCAACTAGCTAAAAGACGAAAAGGAGGATCCCCGCCAGCCGGCAGGGACCCTCCTTTTTTGTTCACACAGAACACAGCAGCAAGGGAGGGTCCCCGCCAAACGGCGGGGACCCTCCCTTGTTGCTCAGCTACTCAGCAGCGGCTGAAGCCTAGTTCTTCTTCTTCTTTTCCGGCCACGGGCCAAGCTTCTCCCTGGTCGTCCCCTCGCCCAGGCGCGCGGTGTCGGCGAGGTCGCCCACCTTGTGGACCTTCAGCGAGTTGGTCGAACCGGCCTTTCCGGGAGGGGAACCGGCGGCGATGACCACCAGGTCACCGTCTTCCACGAGCCCCATGTCCAGCAGGCTGCGGTCCACCTGGGCCGTCATTTCGTCCGTGTGGCCCACCATGGCCACCAGCTGCGGCTGGATGCCCCAGGTCAGTGCCAGCTGGTTCCAGACCTGCTCCACCGGAGTGAACGCGAAGACCGGCTTGATCGGGCGCAGACGGGACAGACGGCGGGCGGAGTCACCGGACTGCGTGAACGTACAGATGTACTTGGCGTCCAGCTGGTCGGCGATTTCGACGGCGGCACGGGTGATGGCGCCACCGCGGGTCTTGGGCTTGGTGCCCAGCGGGGGGACGCGCTCCAGGCCGTGCTCTTCGGTGGACTCGATGATCCGGGCCATGACCTTGACCGTTTCGATCGGGTACTTGCCCACGCTGGTCTCGCCGGAGAGCATGACTGCATCGGCGCCGTCGAGCACTGCGTTGGCGCAGTCGGAAGCCTCCGCGCGGGTGGGGCGCGGGTTGTCGATCATGGACTCGAGGACCTGCGTGGCCACGATGACCGGCTTGGCCCAGCGGCGTGCCAGTTCAATGGCGCGCTTCTGCACGATCGGCACTTCCTCCAGCGGGAGCTCCACACCGAGGTCGCCACGGGCCACCATGATGGCGTCGAAGGCGTCGATGATTTCGTGGAGCTGGTCCACGGCCTGCGGCTTCTCGATCTTGGCGATCACCGGAACGCGGCGGCCTTCTTCGTCCATGATCTCGTGGACGCGCTTGATGTCGGTGGCGTCACGGACGAACGAGAGCGCAACCAGGTCGACGCCGCGGCGGATCGCCCAGCGGAGGTCGTCCTCATCCTTCTCGCTCAGCGCGGGGACGTTCACGGCAACACCCGGCAGGTTGATGCCCTTGTTGTTGGACACCATGCCACCGACAGTCACTTCGGCGACGACCTTGACGTCGTCCACCTCGATGGCGCGCAGTGCAACCTTGCCATCGTCGATCAGAAGGGCGTCGCCCACGTTGACGTCCTCGGTGAGGCTCTTCAGCGTGGTGGAGCAGATCTCCTTGGTGCCGGGCACGTCTTCGGTGGTGATCGTGAAGATGTCACCGACGGCGAGCTCGTGCGGGCCGTCCACAAAACGGCCAAGACGGATCTTCGGGCCCTGGAGGTCCGCCATGATCGCCACGGCCTTGCCGAGGTCCGTCGCAGCCTTGCGGACGTTCTCATAGGTGCTGTCGTGCACGGAGTAGTCGCCGTGGCTCATGTTCATTCGGGCTACGTCAACGCCGGCTTCCAGCACCGCGAGGGTGTTTTCATAGCTGGCAATGGCCGGTCCGAAGGTGGCCACAATTTTTGCGCGTCTCATATACCTACCCTATTGGTCTCTTGCATTGGTTAAGTTGTCATGGAGGTGAACTTTCACCTCCGAGGCATAACTAGAGGACGGCGATGGCGCGGTCCGTCGGTGCAACGGGAGCGGGCAGAATCGTGCTCCCCATCAGGTACTTGTCCACGGCCGCGGCTGCGGCACGGCCTTCGGCGATGGCCCACACAATGAGGGACTGCCCGCGTCCGGCGTCACCGGCGACGAAAACGCCCTCGGTGTTGGTCATGTAGTAGCCGTCCCGGGACACGTTGCCGCGTCCGTCGAATTCGGCGTGGACCTGTTCGGTGATGCCGGCGGGCTCCGCGCCGGTGAAGCCCAGGGACAGGAACACCAGGTCGGCGGGGATGATCCGCTCGGTGCCGGCCTTGGGGAGCCTCTTGCCGTCAACGAACTCGGTTTCGGCCACCTTGACGCCGGTGAGCTTGCCGTTCTCGCCGACGAACTCCACCGTGGAGGCGAGGTAAGTGCGCTCACCGCCTTCTTCGTGGGCGCTGGCCACCTCGAAGAGGGTGGGGAAGGTGGGCCACGGCTGGTGGCCGGCGCGCTCCGCCGGAGGCTGCTTGCCGATGGCCAGCGTGGTCACCGAGGCGGCGCCGTGGCGGTGAGCCGTGCCGAGGCAGTCGGCACCGGTGTCGCCGCCGCCGAGGATCACGACGTGCTTGCCCTTGGCGTGGATCTGGTTTTCTACCTGCTCGCCTGCCACCACACGGTTGGCCGGAACGAGGTAGTCCATCGCGAAGTGGACGCCTTCGAGCTCGCGGCCCGGGATCTTCAGGTCGCGCGGTACGGTGGCGCCGGTGGCGATGACCACCGCGTCGTACCGGCGGCGCAGCTGCTCCCAGGTCACGTCCGTACCGACGGCGACGCCGGTGCGGAAGCGGGTGCCCTCGGCCTTCATCTGCTCGAGCCGGCGGTCCACCTGCTCTTTTTCCATCTTGAAATCGGGGATGCCGTAGCGCAGCAGGCCACCGATCTTGTCATCGCGTTCATACACGGCCACGGTGTGGCCCACGCGGGTCAGCTGCTGGGCGACGGCGAGGCCGGCGGGGCCGGATCCCACGACGGCGACCGTCTTGCCGGTCAGGCGGTGCGGAGGCAGCGGGTTAACCCAGCCGTTGTCGAAGGCCTGGTCGATGATGGACACCTCGACCTGCTTGATGGTCACGGCAGGCTGGTTGATGCCCAGCACACAAGACGCCTCGCAAGGGGCCGGGCACAGGCGTCCGGTCCACTCGGGGAAGTTGTTGGTGGCGTGCAGCCGCTCAATCGCTTCCTCGCCCTTGTCCCGCCACACGAGGTCGTTCCACTCGGGAATCAGGTTCCCCAGCGGGCAGCCCTGGTGGCAGAACGGCACGCCGCAGTCCATGCAGCGGCCTGCCTGACTCTTGAGGACACCCTTTTCCTGGGCCTCGTAAACTTCCTTCCAGTCCATGATGCGGACGGGAACGGGGCGGCGTGGCTGGGTTTCACGCTGGCGTACTTTCAGAAATCCGCGTGGGTCAGCCACCGGTCACCTCCAGGATTCGAGACCAAACTTCTTCGCCGTCGGGGTCCAGGCCCTCTTCAATGGCGTCAAGACGGGTTTGCAGCACGGCCGCGTAATCGCGCGGCAGCACCTTGGTAATGCGGGCAGCAGTGTCGTCGAAGTTCTCGAGCAGGCGGGCGGCCAGCTGGGATTCGGTTTCCTCGACGTGCTTGACGAGCAGTCCGTGCACGATGTCGCGGTCCTCGGCGTCCAGTTCACGGAGCTGCAGTTCACCGGATTCCAGCGCCTGCTTGTTCACCCGGGCGCTGTCCAAGTCCAGGACGTAGGCCGTGCCGCCGGACATGCCGGCGCCGAAGTTGCGTCCGGTCCGGCCGATGATAAGCGTCTGTCCGCCGGTCATGTACTCACAGCCGTGGTCGCCGATGCCTTCGACAACCGCCGTGGCGCCGGAGTTGCGGACCAGGAAGCGTTCGCCCACCTGACCGCGCAGGAACAGCTCACCGCTGGTCGCGCCATAGCCGATCACGTTTCCGGCGATCACATTGCTCTCCGCCTTGAACACGTTGGTGCGGTCCGGCCGAACGATGATGCGTCCGCCGGACAGGCCCTTGCCCACGTAGTCGTTGGAATCGCCGTACATGCGCAGCGTGATGCCGGCAGGCAGGAACGCGCCCAGCGACTGGCCGGCGGTTCCGGTCAGCGTGATGTCGATCGTGTCCGTGGCGAGGATGTCCGTGCCGAACGTCTTCGTGACCACGTGGCCCAGCATGGTGCCTACCGAGCGGTCGGTGTTGATGACGTCCACCGAGATCTTCACCGGGGCACGGTCGGTCAGCGCCTCGGCGGCCATCGTGATGAGCCGCTGGTCGAAGTGCTTGTCCAGCTCGTGGTTCTGGCCGGTCAGGTTGCGCAGCGGCGCGTCGTCGTCGAACTCCAGCCCGTGCAGGATGGGGTCGAGGTCCAGGCCTTCGGCCTTCCAGTGGTCGATCGCCTCGCGGGTGTCCAGCATTTCCGCGTGCCCGATCGCTTCCTCGATGCTCCGGAAGCCGAGTTCCGCGAGGATTTCGCGGACCTCCTCCGCCAGGAATTCGAAGAAGTTGACCACGAACTCGGGCTTGCCGCTGAAGCGGGCCCGCAGCTCGGGGTTCTGCGTGGCAACACCCACGGGGCAGGTGTCCAGGTGGCAGACGCGCATCATGATGCAGCCTTCCACCACGAGCGGTGCCGTGGCGAACCCGAATTCCTCGCCACCAAGCAGCGCGGCGATGACGACGTCGCGGCCGGTCTTGAGCTGGCCGTCCACCTGCACCACCACGCGGTCGCGCAGGCCGTTGAGCATCAGCGTCTGCTGCGTCTCTGCGAGACCCAGCTCCCACGGGACACCGGCGTGCTTGAGCGAGTTCAGCGGCGAGGCGCCGGTTCCGCCGTCGTGACCGGAAACGAGTACGACGTCGGCCTTCGCCTTGGTCACACCGGCGGCAACTGTGCCGATGCCCACCTCGGAGACGAGCTTGACGTGCACCCGGGCCGAGGGATTGGCACGCTTGGCATCGTAGATGAGCTGCGCGAGGTCCTCGATCGAGTAGATGTCGTGGTGCGGCGGCGGGGAAATAAGGCCGACGCCGGGGGTCGAGTGGCGAGTGCGGGCAACCCAGGGGTACACCTTCTGGGCCATCAGTTGGCCGCCTTCGCCGGGCTTGGCGCCCTGGGCCATCTTGATCTGGATGTCGTCCGCGTTGGTCAGGTACAGGCTGGTGACGCCGAAGCGGCCGGACGCTATCTGCTTGACGGCAGAGCGGCGTTCGGGATCCAGCAGGCGGTCAATGTCCTCGCCGCCTTCACCTGTGTTGGACTTGCCGCCGAGCCGGTTCATCGCGATGGCGAGGGTCTCGTGGGCTTCCTTGGAGATGGAGCCGTAGCTCATGGCACCCGTGGAGAACCGCTTCACGATGCTGGAGACCGGTTCCACTTCCTCGAGCGGCACGGCGGGGCGGAGGCCGTCCTTGAACTTGAGGAGCCCGCGCAGGGTCATCAGGTTCTCGGACTGGTCGTCCACGCCCTTGGTGTAGGCCTTGAAAATGTCGTAGCGGCGCTCACGCGTGGCGTGCTGCAGCCGGAAGACAGTCTCCGGGTTGAAGAGGTGCGGCTCGCCGTCGCGGCGCCACTGGTACTCGCCGCCGCCCAGCAGGGGACGGTGGGGCTGCTCGATGCCGCTCTCGGGGTACGCCATCTCGTGCCGGGCCGAGACCTCGGCCGCGATGACGTCCAGGCCAACGCCGCCCAGCTGGGAGTGCGTGCCGGCAAAGAATTCGTCGACGAGCTCCTGGCCGAGGCCCAGCGCTTCGAACGTCTGGGCGCCGGTGTAGGAGGCCACGGTGGAGATGCCCATCTTGGACATGATCTTCAGGACGCCCTTGCCCAAGCCCTTGATGAGGTTGTAGACGCCGTCCTGCGGGGTGACCCCCACGACGTCGCCGGCGGCGATGAGCTGCTCCACGGATTCCATGGCCAGGTACGGGTTGACGGCGGAGGCGCCGTAGCCCACCAGCACGGCCACGTGGTGCGTCTCGCGGACGTCGCCCGCTTCCACCACGAGTGCGGTCTTGGTGCGGTTCGCGCTGCGCAGCAGGTGGTGGTGCACGGCGCTGACCAGCAGCAGGGAAGGAATCGGTGCCCACTGGGCGTTGGAGTCCCGGTCGGACAGCACCACGTACTGCACGCCGCGGTTGATGGCACCGGAAACCTGCTCGCAGATCTCGGTCAGGCGGGCACGCAGCGCGTTTTCGCCGCCCTCGGGGCGGTACAGTCCGCGGACCTTCATGGCCACGCGGTTGCCGTCGGCGTCCTCGATGTTGGCGATCTTCGCCAGCTGGTCGTTGTTGATGACCGGGAACGGAAGGGAGACCTGCGGCTGGCGGACCTGCTTGGTGTCGAGCAGGTTGCCGTTCGGACCGATGGCGCAGGTCAGCGACGTGACCAGTTCTTCGCGGATGGCATCCAGCGGCGGGTTGGTGACCTGCGCGAAGGACTGCACGAAGTAGTCGAACAGCAGGCGGGGGCGCTTGGACAGCACCGCCACAGGCGTATCGGAGCCCATGGCGCCCAGCGGCTCGGCGCCGGTGCGGGCCATGGGGCCCAGCAGGATCTTGAGCTCTTCGGTCGTGTAGCCGAACGTCCGCTGCCGGATGTTCACGGACGCGGCCGTGTGCACGACGTGCTCCCGCTCCGGGAGTTCGTTGAGGTCGATCAGGTTGTCCTTGACCCATTCGGCCCAGGGGTTCGCCGCGGCGACCTCGGCCTTAACCTCTTCGTCGTCGATGATCCGGCCGGCTTCGGTGTCCACGAGGAACATCTTGCCGGGCGAAACGCGACCCTTCTTGACCACTTTGGAGGCTTCGACGTCGATGACGCCGACCTCGGAGGCGAAGACCACGAGGCCCTCTTCAGTGATCCAGTACCGGCCCGGACGCAGGCCGTTACGGTCCAGCGTGGCGCCGACCAGGTTGCCGTCCGTGAACGACACGGCGGCGGGACCGTCCCACGGCTCCATCAGCAGGGAGTGGTACTCGTAGAACGCGCGGCGTGCCGGATCCATGGTGGCGTGGTTCTCCCACGCCTCCGGGATCATCATCATGATCGAGTGCGTGATGGGGCGGCCGGACAGCCAGAGCAGCTCGGCCACTTCATCGAAGGACGCGGAGTCCGATGCACCGGGAGTGCAGATCGGGAAGAGCTCTTCCGGGGAATCGCCCAGCAGCGGGTTGGCCAGCTGCGACTGGCGGGCGCGCATCCAGTTCCGGTTGCCCTTGACGGTATTGATTTCACCGTTGTGGGCGATGGTGCGGAACGGCTGCGCCAGCGGCCAGGACGGGAAGGTGTTGGTGGAGAAGCGCGAGTGGACGATCGCCAGCTTGGTCTTGAAGCGCTTGTCGGAGAGGTCCGGGTAGAACGGCTCCAGCTGGGCCGTGGTCAGCATTCCCTTGTAGACGATGGTCCGCGAGGACAGCGACGGGAAGTACACGCCGAACTTGTTCTGGGCACGCTTACGGATGCGCCAGGCCCGGGAGTCAAGTTCGTTGCGGTCCAGCTGCTCGCCGGTGGAGGAGGCGAAGAACGGCTGGGAGAAGTACGGCATGCAGGCGCGGGCCATGGCACCGACCAGGTCGGCCACCACGGGCACTTCACGCCAGCCGAGGACGGTGAGGCCCTCGTCTGCCGCGAGGCCTTCGATGCCGGCCTTGGCGGCGTTGGCTTCGCGCTGCTCCGCGGGGAGGAAGGCGGTGCCCACGACGTACTGCCCGGGGGCGGGCAGTTCGAATTCGGTGACGGCCCGGAAGAACTCGTCCGGTACCTGCATCAGCAGGCCAGCGCCGTCACCCGTTCCCTCGTCGGCGCCAACGGCGCCGCGGTGCTCAAGGTTGCGCAGGGCCGTCAGCGCGGCATCAACGATGTCGTAGCCGGGCTCCCCCCGCAGCGTGGCGATGATCGCAAGACCGCAGGCGTCCTTCTCCTGCTCCGGGTTGTAGAGCCCTGCTGCCTCGGGCAGCGCCGCAAACCGCTTGAACGGTGACATGGCGGCGCCAGCCTGGGTCGGTTCGGACCAACTGGGGCTGGAAAGAGTTTGGGTCATGGGAGACGTCCTTCCTCCTGATCGTGCGTATGGAAGGGACAACGTTGGCCCCACTCAGAGCGCCGCTGTGATGGGCACAACAAAGTGTTAGTTACTGGAAATTGTAGGGCAGGGACCCTTGCGGAACTAAGAGTTACGCAGGCTTCCCGCCCGGGCTTGACCGGCCAGCAGCTCTATGCTGCCCAGTGATGGGCCCTTATGCCACGACGCTGTGGTGTTGGGCGCTGCGAGCGGTGGCTCTGGCTGCCCTGTTGCCGGTGCTGACTAGCGGGTGCCGTCAGGTTCCGACGCGGATCCGGTGGCTGAGGCACCGGATTTTCCGGTGTCCGGCGACCCCTTGGCGGACGTGGTGCCGCCAGTGGACGCCGGCACTGCTTCCGTTGGGGCAGAAGAGTGGCCTGGACCGTTTTGGTTATCAGGGAGATTATCACGGGATTCACTATCTGAGACAATGGCGTCCGGATCACGGACCGGATCCGCGGCGGCCCGACGGCCGCTTGCCTTCTCCCCCGCCTGCTCCGCTGGCTCCTCCGGTGACTGCTCCCGCGCCTGCTCCGGCGAGCCGCCGTCGTCCTTTTTGTCGGCTCCGGCAGGCTCACCGGCCGTTTCGACGGCAGGTTTGCGGCCCGGGAGGTAGACGTTCTCCGCATCGGCGTTCTTGCGCCGCCCCAGCAGAATGAACACTGCCAGCGCCGCGGCGAAGACGAAAATGCTGGTCCAGACATTCAGCCTAGTGGTGATGCCGAACAGGCTGATCTGTTCTGCGTCGTCGATCCGCATGGCTTCAATCCATACCCGGCCCAGCGTGTAGTACATCGCGTACAGCCAGAAGAGCCGGCCGCGGCGGAAGTGGAACCGCCGGTCCAGTGCCAGGAGAATCAGGACCCCGGCGATGTTCCACAGCGACTCATAAAGGAACGTGGGGTGGAAGAGGGTGTCCGCCGCGTAGCCTGACGGGAAGTTCGCGTTGTCCGCGTCCACTTGTAGGCCCCACGGCAGCGTGGTGGGCCCGCCAAAAAGCTCCTGGTTGAAGTAGTTGCCCCAGCGGCCCACCGCCTGCGCGAGCAGCAGTCCCGGCGCAGCAGCGTCCAGGAAGGCGGTCAGCTTCACGCCGGCCCGGCGGCAGCCGATCCAGGCGCCGAAAGCGCCCAGCACAACGGCACCCCAGATCCCCAGCCCGCCGCGCTGGATCTGCGGGATCAGGGACAGGTCACCGGTGCCGTCAAAGCCCGGACCAAAGTAGGCATCCGGGGAGGAAAACACGTGGTAGAGCCGGCCGCCAATGATCCCAAACGGAATGGCCCAAATGACGATGTCCCACACGCTGCCCTCGGGGGCCCCGCGCTTCGCCCAGCGCACGGACGTCAGCCAGAGGCCGACGATGATGCCCGCGAGGATGCACAGGGCGTAAGCGTGGATGCGCAGCGAGCCCCACGGCAGCGGAATGTCGAAGCCGGACCAGTCCGGGCTCGGAATGCTCGCCGGGACCATATTCGCCGGCACCAAGGCTGCCGCGGAGTGGAACATCTGCATGGAGGGCTACTTCCTGGTCAGTCCGGCGCTGAGGTCCCGGGTGAGGCTGGCCACGGCATCTGCGCCGCCGTCGCGGATGGCGGCAACAAGCGCCGTCCCCACGATCACGCCATCGGCGTAGGCGGCGATTTCCGCCACGTGCTCGGCGTTCGATACCCCGAGGCCCACGCACACCCGCTCCGCCCCGGCGTCCTTGGCGGCGGCCACCACTCCCTCGGCCGCGGCGCTGACCGACGACCGGGCGCCGGTGACGCCCATGATGGAGACTGCGTAGACGAACCCGCGGCTGGCCTCAACCGTGCGCCGCATGCGCTCTGTCGAGGACGACGGCGCCACGAGGAACACGCGGTCCAGCCCGTACTTGTCGGAGGCCGCCATCCATTCCGCGGCTTCATCCGGAATGAGGTCGGGCGTGATGAGGCCCGCTCCCCCGGCCTCGGCCAGGCGGCGGGAGAATTCGTCCACGCCCATACGGACCACGGGGTTCCAGTAGGTCATGACCAGGACGGCCGCGTCGGTTTCGGCGGTGATGCCGGCGACCACGTCAAAGACCTGGCGGACGGCAAAACCCTTGGCCAGCGCCTCGGTGGTGGCGGCCTGGATCACCGGGCCGTCCATCACGGGGTCAGAGTAGGGAATGCCGATCTCGATGAGGTCCGCACCGTTGCGCGCCAGGGCGATGCCTGCCGCGATGGTCTCTTCGACGGTGGGAAAGCCGGCAGGCAGGTAGCCGATGAGGGCCGCCCGTCCTTCTGCGCGGGCCTTGTCAATGGCGATTGCCGATTTGCTGGTCATCTGCGCCGTGCTCACAGCTGTTCCCCTTCCTTGCCGATGGTTGCCTCTGCGGAATCCTTGTCCAGGAGATCGAACCACTCGGCTGCTGTTGCCACGTCCTTGTCACCGCGGCCGGACAGGTTCACGATCACGATCTTGTCCGACGCTTCACCTGCGGCGCCTTCCGCTGCCAGCCGCTGGCCCACCTTGATGGCGCCGGCGAGGGCGTGCGAGGACTCAATGGCGGGAATGATGCCCTCGGTGCGGCACAGCAGCCGGAAGGCGTCCATGGCTTCGCTGTCGGTGATGGGCTCGTAGCTGACCCGTCCGATGTCGGCGAGGTAGGAGTGCTCCGGTCCGACGCCGGGGTAGTCCAGCCCCGCGGAGATGGAGTGGGATTCGATGGTCTGCCCGTCGTCATCCTGCATGAGGTACGACCGGGCGCCGTGCAGTACGCCCGGCTTGCCGAGCGTGATGGTGGCAGCGTGCCGGCCGGTGTCCACGCCGTCGCCGCCTGCCTCGAAGCCGTAGATCTTGACGGAGGGGTCATCGAGGAAGCCATGGAAGATGCCGATGGCGTTGGAGCCGCCGCCGATGCATGCGCAGACGGCGTCCGGCAGGCGGCCAGTCTGCTCGAGGATCTGGGCGCGGGCCTCTTCGCCGATGACCTCGTGGAAGTAGCGGACCATGGCCGGGAAGGGGTGCGCACCGGCAGCCGTGCCCAGCAGGTAATGGGTGTGTCCGACGTTCGCCACCCAGTCGCGGAGGGCCTCGTTGATGGCGTCCTTGAGGGTCTGCGAGCCGTTGGTCACCGGGATGACGGTGGCGCCCAGGAGCTCCATCCGGGCCACGTTTAGGGCCTGGCGGCGGCAGTCCTCGGCGCCCATGTAGACGACGCATTCGAGGCCGAGCAAGGCGGCTGCCGTGGCGCTGGCCACGCCGTGCTGCCCGGCGCCGGTCTCGGCGATGACGCGGGTCTTGCCCATGCGCTTGGCCAGGAGCGCCTGGCCCAGCACGTTGTTGATCTTGTGCGAGCCGGTGTGGTTCAGGTCTTCGCGCTTCAGGAAGATCCGGACTCCCCCGGCGTGCTCGGCGAACCGCTTGGCCTCGGTCAGGAGCGAGGGCCGGCCGGAGTAGTTCTTGTTCAGGTCGGCGATCTGTGCCGTGAATTCGGGGTCGGCCTTGGCCTTCTCGAAGGTGTCCTCAAGCTCGTCCAGGGCCGCGATCAGTGATTCAGGCATCCATCGGCCGCCGTAGGAGCCGAAGTAGGGTCCCGGGGCGTGGCGCAGCGATGTGCCTCCCTGCAGGAACGCATCCACCGAGCCTTCGTCAGAGCCGGCTGTCGGCGCTTCGGCCATCAGTCTCACCATCCTGTTCACTTTTCACTGATTGATGTCAGGCGGCATCCCGTCCGCGGCTGCCTGTGGCAGCTGGTCCGGACGGGATGGCGCCGCGGTATGGGCGGGGTTCAGACGCGGGCAGCGATCGCCGCTGCCCCGGCTGCCGTGAACTCCGCAATGCGTTCACGCGGTGTGGCGTCGCTGACCAGCGCCTCTCCGACGAGGATGGCGTTGGCGCCGTGCGCCGCGAAGTGCGTGACGTCGTCGGCGTTCCGAACGCCCGACTCTGCCACCACGACCGCCCCGGCCGGAATGCTGCCGGCCAGTGTGGCGAAAAGGGACCGGTCGACGTCGAGCGTCTTGAGGTTGCGTACGTTGACGCCGATGATCCGGGCATCCGCCGCAACGGCCCGTTCGACTTCCTCCGGCGTGTGCGTCTCCACCAGGACATTCATGCCGAGCTCACTGCTGAGGGCACTGAACTCGCGCAGCTGCTGGTCGGACAGGGCCGCCACGATCAGCAGGATGAGGTCCGCACCGTGGGCACGGGCTTCCCAGATCTGGTACTCGTCCAGCGTGAAGTCTTTGCGGAGCAGCGGGACGTCCACCCGGGCGCGGACGGCGTCCAGGTCCGCCAGCGAGCCGTTGAAGCGGCGCTGTTCGGTGAGCACGCTGATCACGGCGGCGCCGCCGTCGGCATACTGTTCGGCCAGCGAGGCGGGGTCCGCGATGTTCGCGAGGTCGCCCTTGGAGGGGCTGCGGCGTTTGATTTCCGCGATGACCTTGAGCTGGTCACGGGATGCGGACGGACCGCCAAGGGCTGCCCAGGCGTCACGCGCCGGGGCGGCCGCCAGGGCGCGGTCCTTCAGTTCCGCGAGGGACACCAGGCGCTTGCGGGCCTCCATGTCCTCCCTGACACCGGCATTGATGTCATCGAGAACCGTCACGGTCAGTGGCCGGTGTTCTTAATCTTGCTGCCGCCCACACCGTAGCCGGCCTTGCGCATGACGTAGCCGGCCAGCAGGCCGACGAACATGACGCCGATGCCCGCCCAGAAGATCGGGGAGTTGGCGATGACAAACGCGATGGAGGCGATGAGGGCACCGACCAGCATGACGATGACGCAGGTCCACGCGGCCGGGCTGTTGCCGTGGCCGAGGTCAATGCTGTGATCGATGCCGTGGTGGGTCTTTGCGGTCTTTCCGGGCGCTGGCTGGGTGCCGGAAACAGTGGCTTTGCTCATGTGAATCTCCTCAGGATCAATACTGCTTACATTCTGCCATTTTTTGGCGCGGCCTTAGGCATCGGCGGCTCCGCCGCGTGCCTCCGGGCCTTCCCGCTCAGGTGGGATCGTCGCCGCGGGACAGCCGGTCCCAGCTGTCGATCTCATCCACCGGGCCCGCCTGCGCGGCGGTAGTTCCGGGTGCCGTGGTGTCGTATTTGGTGCGGGCCTTCCAGTGCTTTCCCGCGGGGATGACCAGGAGTCCGCCCAGCGCCAGGAGGGAACCGGCGACGACGGCGAGGACGGGGAACGCCGTGACGCTCACGTCCGCTGTGCTCCCGGAAACGCCGGTAGCGGCGGCAATGGACCCCTGTGCCGCCGCGAGAGGGTCGGCTAGCACGGTCGCCGCGGCCGCGACGATGCCCACGGCCGCCAGCACGATGATGGCCGTGATCACCCAGCGGGCGACCCGGCCGGCGATGGACGCGGCAAGCCCTCCGGCCAGCGCGACGAGTGCAAGCGCCGTCACCGTGGTGGCCGCCTTGCTCCCCTGGACTTCGAGTCCGTCCTGGACGGCGGTGGCCTGTCCGAGCTGCTGCGGGTCCACGTGGACCGTCAGCCAGGTCTGCGTGGTGGCGCCGAACACCGCCAGCGCCAGCACGGCGATGAGCAGGACCACCGTGGATTTCCGCGCCCACGCCGGAGCGCTGCCGCGGGCTGTGGCTGGGGTGGCCGAACCTGCCGGAACCGCCATCAGGATTCTGGTCCGGTTTCTGCTCCGGCGTTCGGTCCTGCATCAGCCGCGGCCTTGGGAACAGCCGCGTTGGGCGCGGCGGCCTCTGCGGTGGGGACCGATTCGGGCGTGATGTTGTGGAGCGAGCCCGCCGTATGAACGGCACGGAGCGGGGCAGCGGCCTTGTTCACCGTTTCCAGCGCCTCGGTGGGGTTGACCGAGTCCGCCACGATGCCCCCGCCGGCCTGCACGTACGCGCGGCCCTCGCGCAGCAATGCCGAGCGGATGGCGATGGCCATGTCCATGTCCCCTGCGAAGTCCAGATAGCCCACCACGCCGCCGTAAATTCCGCGGCGGTGGGGCTCCAGCTCATCCAGGAGGCGCAGGGCACGCGGCTTCGGGGCGCCCGAGAGTGTTCCTGCCGGGAAGGTGGCCTTCAGGACATCGTAGGCTTTGGCCGAGGGCGCAAGCTGTCCGACGACGGTGGAGACCAGGTGCATGATGTGGCTGAACCGCTCCACTTCCATGAACTGCGTGACGTCCACCGAACCCGCGACGCAGACCTTGGACAGGTCGTTGCGGGACAGATCCACCAGCATCAGGTGCTCGGCGCGTTCCTTCTGGTCCGCGAGGAGTTCCTCGGCGAGGGCCTTGTCCGCCTCCACCGTCTTGCCGCGCGGGCGGGAACCGGCGATGGGGTGGGTGATGACGTCGTCTCCGGTGACGGTGACGAGCGCCTCGGGTGAGGACCCGACAATCGAGTATTCCCGGCCGTCCGCATCCTCGAGGCTGAAGATGTACATGTAGGGGCTGGGGTTGGTGTTGCGGAGCACCCGGTAGACGTCAAGCGGGGACGCCCCGCACTCCATTTCGAAGCGGCGGGAAATCACCACCTGGAAGACTTCGCCGTCCACGATTGCCTCCTTGCCGCGGTCAAGGGCGGCAAGGTACTCGGGCTCGTCCCAGCGTTCCTGGACACTCGATGCGAAGTCGAGGGCTGCCGGCTCCAGCACCGAAACCGGCTGGGTCACCGGCGTGCTGATGCGGGCCAGCAGTTCCTTCACGCGGTCCACGGCGTCCTGCCAGGCTTCATCCACCCGGTCCGGGCTGTTGTCGAAGTTGATGGCGTTGGCGATGAGCAGCACCGTGCCGTCCATGTTGTCGTGGACGGCCATGTCCGTGACGAGGTTCAGGGCCATTTCGGGAAGCTGGAGATCGTCCTCGGGCGGGCTGGTGAGCCTCTCCCAGTGCCGGACGGTCTCCCAGCCGAGGAACCCGACGAGTCCCGACGTGAACGGGGGCAGCCCGTCGAACCGGTCGGTGCGCAGGGCAGCAACGGTGTCCCGGATGGCGTCCACGGGATTGCCGTCCACGGGAACGCCCGCCGGCGGCTGGCCGAGCCAGTGGGCCTGGCCGTCCTTGGTGGTCAGGGTGGCGCGGGACCGTGCGCCGATGAACGAATAGCGGGACCAGGCGCCGCCGACGGCCGCCGATTCCATCAGGAAGGTGCCGGGCTGGCCCTGCGCGAGTTTCCGGTAGAGGCCGATGGGGGTTTCGGCGTCGGCCAGCACCTTGAGCCGCACGGGGATGACACGGCTGTGGCCGGCGAGTTCCCGGAATTCTTCGAGGCTCGGGCTGATGATTCCGAGGTCCTGCATGGCTATTGGTTCTCCGTCTGTTCTGGGGTGGTGCCTAATTCGATAGACCTGTTCAGCGGAACGCAGGTTAGCCGGCGGTTCCGGTCACGACCTCGAGGGTGCGGCCGTCGAAGCACGTGCGCGTTCCGGTGTGGCACGCGGCGCCGACCTGGTCGACGCGCACCAGAAGGGCGTCGCCGTCGCAGTCCATGGCCACCGACTTGACCCACTGCACGTGGCCCGAGGTGTCCCCCTTGCGCCAGTATTCCTGGCGGGACCGGGAGTAAAAGGTCACCCGGCCGGTGGTCATGGTGCGGTTGAGGGCTTCGTCGTCCATCCAGCCGAGCATGAGCACCTCGTTGGTGTCGTGCTGCTGCACGATTGCGGCCACCAGGCCGGCGCTGTCCCGTTTCAGGGCGGAGGCGATTTCGGCGGGAAGCGGACTTCCGGAAACGGCGTCGGCACCGGCAGTGCCGGGGGTCGGACCGGGAGTGGGGCTGGGGGCGGGCTGCTCAGACATCAGGTCAAGTCTAGTGCCTCGCCACAGCCCCCTGATCAGTGTGAAGAACGGCACGAAATCCCGGACGATACACTGCGCAACTGCACCGGCGACGTGCTAGTTTCACAAGTGATGCATTTCGTCGATCCGTCCCGAGAAGTCCTGGCCGAAACCCTGCTGGCGGCCGGTCCTGATTCCCCCACGCTCTGCCGCGGCTGGAAGACCAGAGACCTGGCAGCGCACTTGTACCTGCGCGAAAGGAAAGCCGCCGTCGGCCTCGGGCTGATCATCAAACGCCTGTCGAAGGCCTCGGACAACGCAACCGCCAAGCTCGCATCAAAGCTCAAAACGGCCGACGACTACACCGAACTCGTGAAGGCTTTCCGAGCCGGCCCACCGGCGCTGTCTCCGATGAAGATCAAGGCCCTGGATGAAAGCTCCAACCTGATCGAATACTTCGTCCACACGGAGGACATCCGGCGGGCCGTTGACCGCTGGGCGCCCCGTGCGCTCGATGAGGAATACTCCGAAGCGCTGTGGGACGAACTGATCAAACGTGCCGCCATCCTGTACCGCGGGGTTGACCTCGGCATCGTGCTGGTCCGGCCGTCCGGCCCGAGGCACGTCGCCAGGCGCGCCCCCGTGTCCGTTGCCATCGTCGGTGAGCCGGGCGAGCTGCTCATGCACGCCCACGGCCGCACGCGCCATGCCCTGGTGACGTTCGAAGGCCAGGCCGACGCCGTCGCGCTGCTGCAGTCCGCCGAGGTCGGCCTCTAACATACCGGTGATTGAGCCTGTCGAAATCCCGGTTTCACAGGCTCAAACAGCAGTCAGCGGACCTCGAAACCGGCCTCGCGGATGGCGGTCTTGACCTGGGACATCATGTCGTCCGGGCCCCAGTGGAAGATCGAGGCGGCCAGCACTGCGTCCGCTCCGGCCTCGACGGCGGGCGGGAAGTGGGCGGGTTCGCCGGCGCCGCCGGACGCGATGATGGGAACCCTGACGGCCGCACGGACCAGCCTGATCAGCTCAAGGTCGAAACCGTCCTTGGTGCCGTCGGCGTCGATAGAGTTGAGCAGGATTTCCCCGACTCCCCTGTCGGCGGCCTCCTTCGCCCAGGCAACGGCGTCGATTCCGGTGCCCTGCCGGCCGCCGTGTGTGGTGACCTCAAAGCCGGACGCCGTGGGCTCGGATCCGGGGCGTGTACGGCGCGCGTCGACCGACAGCACGAGCACCTGGGAACCGAAGTGCCGGGTGATTTCGTCGATGACGTCGGGCCGCGCCACCGCGGCCGTGTTGATGGACGCCTTGTCAGCGCCGTAGCGGAGCAGCTTGTCCACTTCGGCAACGCCCCGGACGCCGCCGCCGACTGTGAGCGGGATGAAGACTTCCTCCGCGGTGCGGCGGACGACGTCGAATGTCGTCTCGCGGTTGCCCGAGGACGCCGTCACATCCAGAAATGTGAGCTCGTCCGCGCCCGCGTTGTCGTAGCGGTGCGCCAGCTCGACCGGGTCCCCGGCATCACGGAGCCCTTCGAAGTTGATGCCCTTGACCACACGGCCGGCATCGACGTCCAGGCACGGAATGACGCGTACGGCTACAGCCATGATTCTCCTGTTGTCCTGCAAATGGTGCTATATGAAGGGGCCCGCGTGTGAGGACGGGCGCTGGAAGACGCGGCTCAGATGCGGCAGGCGTGAATGCTGCTGACCAGGATGGCGCGGGCGCCGAGGTCGTACAGCTCATCCATGATCCGGTTGGTTTCCTTCTTCGGCACCATGGAACGGACGGCGACCCATTCGGAGTCGCGCAGCGGTGAGACGGTGGGCGATTCGAGGCCCGGGGTGAGGGCCGCGGCCTGTTCGACGAGTTCCTTGCGGATGTCGTAGTCCATCAGCACGTACTGGCGCGCCACGAGGACGCCCTGCAGCCGGCGGATGAGAACTTCGATTTCCCTGGCGGTGCCGTTCGCGGCGCCGCCCTGCCCGGTCCGACGGATCAGAACGGCTTCGGACTTGAGAATGGGGTCTCCGAAGATCTCCATGCCGGCGGCTTTGAGGGTGCTGCCGGTTTCGACGACGTCCGCGATGGCGTCAGCCACGCCCAGCCGCACCGACGATTCCACGGCACCGTCGAGACGGACCACTTTCGCCTGGATGCCGCGCTCGGCGAGGTAGCCGCGGAGCAGGCCGTCGTAGCTGGTGGCGAGGCGCTTGCCCTCGAGCTCTTCGACCTTGCTGAAGTCCCCCACGGGACCGGCAAAGCGGAAGGTGGAGGCTGCAAAGCCGAGCGGCAGCAGTTCCTCTGCCTCTACCTCGGCGTCCAGCAGGAGGTCGCGGCCGGTGATGCCGACGTCGAGCGTTCCCTGCCCCACGTAAACGGCGATGTCGCGGGGGCGGAGGAAGAAGAACTCGATCTCGTTGTCCGGGTCCACCATGACCAGTTCGCGGGTGTCGCGGCGCTGGCGGTAGCCGGCCTCGGCGAGCATCGCGGAGGCGGCTTCGGACAGGGATCCCTTATTGGGTACAGCTACTCGCAGCATTGGTGGTCTTTCTGGGTGTGGAAGTCTTCAGTTGAGGCAAGCGGGCCACGCGGACGCGGCTAGAGATGCTTGTAAACGTCTTCCAGGCTGAGTCCCTTGGCAAGCATCAGGACCTGCAGGTGGTACAGGAGCTGCGAGATTTCTTCGGCCGCCGCTTCGTCGGATTCGTACTCTGCCGCCATCCAGACTTCGGCGGCTTCCTCAACGACTTTTTTCCCGATGCCGTGGATTCCGGACTCCAATTCGGCGACCGTGCGGGAGCCCTCCGGACGGGTGGCCGCCTTCTCACTCAGTTCTGCGAACAGCGTCTCGAAATTCTTCACGCCCTACAGCCTACTTGCTCCGGCCCGAACCCCGCCTGTCGGGCCGTTCCGTGACGGCGGGGATGTGACCGAACACACAGGAGCCGTGGGTCCGCACATCCCCGCCGTCACCGGGACCGGCAGTTGCCGGGCTCAGTGGTTGTCGGGCTCAGTACCGCGAGAGCAGCAGCGCTGTTGCCAGCGCAGCCGTAACAGCCTCGTGGCCCTTGTCCTCGGAGGAGCCCGGCAGGCCCGCCCGGTCCAGGCCCTGCTGCTCGGTGTCGCAGGTCAGCACGCCAAAACCGACCGGCACGCCGGTGTTGACGCTGACGTCCGTGAGGCCCGAGGTTGCAGCCTGGCAGACGTAGTCAAAGTGCGGCGTGCCGCCGCGGATGACGACGCCGAGCGCCACGACGGCGTCAAAGTGCGGCGCCAGCCGCGCGGCCGCAACGGGAAGTTCAAAGCTGCCGGGCACGCGCAGCACCGTGGGTTCGCTGATGCCGGCGTCCTTCGCGGCGCGCAACGCGCCGTCCAGGAGTCCGTCCATGATCTGGGTATGCCAGCTCGCCGCCACGATGGCCAGCCGCAGCTTTGACGTCTCTGCGGGGTTGAGTGTGGTCAAGTCGATCTGGGGTGCGCCGTGTCCGCTCATTAATTAGTTCCTGGTCCGTTCAGTCTTGTTCGTGGTCAAAGGTGTCTGCGCCGCTTCCCGGTACGCCTGCGCCCTGGGCATCCAGGGTGAGCAGGTGGTCCATGCGGTCTTTCTTGGTCTGCAGGTAGCGGATGTTCTGTTCCCTGGAGGGCACCTCGGTGGGAACCATCTCCACGACCTTGACGCCGGCCTTGGCCAGGCGGTTCTGCTTGTCCGGGTTGTTGCTCAGCAGCCGGATCTCATGCAGTCCCATTTCGGCCAGGATCTGGGCGGCCGCGTTGTAGCAGCGGGCGTCCACGGGCAGGCCGAGCTGCTCGTTGGCCTCCACGGTGTCGAATCCGGCTTCCTGCAGGGCGTAGGCCTTGATCTTGTTGGCCAGGCCAATGCCCCGGCCTTCCTGGCCGCGGAGGTACAGCAGCGTTCCGCCGTTTGCCTCGATCATTTCCAGGGCGTAGGCCAGCTGCTCGCCGCAGTCGCAGCGGTAGGATCCGAAGACGTCGCCGGTGAGGCATTCGGAGTGGAGCCGCACGAGCGGCGCCTGGCCATCCCGTGGAGGGTTGGGCGAGCTGACAGCGAGGTGCTCGGCGCCCGTGATCAGATCGGTCCATGCCTGCGTCACGAAGTTCCCGAACGCACCCGGCAGCTGGACCACGGGGCCGCCGCTTACCGGGTGCGGCACCCGGCCGTTGCTGCTTGTCTCCGCAGCCTGAGATCCGCTCATCGTCATTTCCCTTCTCCAGCCGGGCTGGGCTCCGGCCTGTTCTCCTGTGAAGATACACTGTCGCTCGCGTCAAGATAGGACACGAGGTCCTCGATCGAAACCAAGGGGCAACCGTGCTCCGCAGCGAACACCCGCAGGCCGTCCAGCCGCATCATTTCACCGTCGTCGTACACAACCTCGGCGATCACGCCCACCGGCTCCAGACCGGCAAGCCGGCACAGCTCCACGGCCGCTTCGGTGTGGCCGGGACGTTCACGCACTCCCCCCTTAACCGCACGCAGCGGAAAAATATGCCCGGGGCGGGTCAGCGCAGCCGGCTCACTGCGGGGGTCCGCGAGGATCCTCGCCGTCAGGGCACGGTCCGTAGCGGAGATGCCCGTGCTGACGCCGCTCGAGGCGTCGCAGGAGACGGTGTAGGCCGTTCCCTTCGCGTCCTGGTTGACCTCCACCATCGGCGGCAGATCCAGGGCGTCGGCGCGGCCACCGTCGAGCGGAACGCAGATCACGCCGGAACTGTAGCGGATGGTCCATCCCATCAGCGCCGGGGTGGCGTGCTGGGCCGCGAAGATGATGTCGCCTTCGTTTTCGCGGTCCTCATTGTCGACCACCAGCACCGGCCGCCCGGCCGCCATTGCCCGGATAGCTTCCTCGATCGGATCGAGGGACAGGGTGGTGCCGGCCGCTGCCGGCTCAAGCTTTGCGGCGCTCATGCCTGGCCCTCCGTCCCGGCTCCGGAGCCGCTGAATGAGAGCAACCGCTCGGTGTATTTGGCCAGCACGTCCACTTCGAGGTTCACTTTTCCGCCGGCCGGCTTCGCACCCAGTCCGGTGTCCGCCAGGGTGGTGGGGATCAGTCCCACCTCGAACCAAGGCGCCGTTTCCTGTGCCGGGCTGACGGCCGTGACCGTGAGGGAGACGCCATCGATGGCGATGGATCCCTTCTCGGCGATGTAGCGTGCCAGGCGCTGCGGCACCCCGAAACGGAGCCGTTCCCAGTTTCCCTGGGCCTCGCGTTCCAACAGCTCGCCAACGCCGTCCACGTGGCCCTGGACAACATGGCCGTCCAGCCGGCCGCCCGCCGGCACACAGCGTTCCAGGTTGACGGCGTCGCCCGCGGCGAGGTCGCCGATGGTGCTGCGGATGAGAGTCTCGCCCATGACGTCGACGCTGAAGTCCTTCCCGTCAATCGCGGTCGCCGTGAGGCACACGCCGTTGACGGCGATTGACCCGCCCAGGGGCAGGCCCTCGGCCGTGCCGGGGGCGTGCAGGCGCAACGTTGCGCTCGTGTCCCCGTTCCGGTCCACGGAAAGGACCTTCCCTTGCTCGGCGATAATTCCGGTGAACATCAGTAGCCTCCCGTGGCTTCGCCCGCTGCTGCGCGGACGGGTAGTGAATCAGTTGACGTTGAATGTGCCGCTGCGGGCACGGGGTCTTCGTTTCCGGGCGGCCCGGCCGGCCGTTCCGGAAGCAGATGCAGCCGCAGGTCCCTGCCCAGGGTCTGGACGGCGCCGCCTGATGCCGCATCCCATTCCCACCGCTGGGCATCGGCGAGGGTGGCGATGCCCAGGCCGTTGAGCGCTGGGGTTCCGGATCCGAGCAGCGTGGGCGCCAGGTACATGACCAGTTCGTCCACCAGGCCTTGGGACAGGAAGGCGCTCAGTATCCTCGACCCGCCCTCCACCATGACGTGCCGTGCGCCCGCTGAAAACAGCAGGGACAGGGCTTCACGCGGGTCACGGGTCGGGAGGTGGAGAACCCTGCCGTCGTCCCCGTGGACGGCGGCGTCTTCCGGGATTTCGCGAAGCCCCATGACCGCCCGGAGCGGCTGTTCGCCGAAGGCGTCACCGTTAGCATCCCTGGCTGTGAGCCGCGGGTTGTCCACCAGGACTGTCTGCGTGCCGACGAGGATGGCGTCAATCCGGCGCCGGATGGCGTGGTTGTCCGCCAGCGATTCCGGGCACGAAATCCATTGGCTCGTGCCGTCCTCGGCGGCAATGCGGCTGTCCAGGGTCTGGGCGATGTGGAGCGTCACGAAGGGACGCTTGTCCTCGACGGCCTCGAACCAGCGGCGGTTGAGTTCCAGCGCCCGCCCGGCCGCCAGTCCGCTGCGCACGCTGACTCCTGCGTCGCGCAGGGTTGCTGCCCCGCCGGCCGCAGGATCGTGGGGGTCGTCAACGGCATACACCACATTCGCTATGCCTGCGTCGATGATCGCCTGTGCGCACGGTCCGGTGCGTCCCACATGGTTGCAGGGTTCCAGCGTGACCACCATGGTGGCGCCCCTGAGGTCCATCCCGGCAGCGGCGGCGGCCGCTATGGCATCTGCTTCGGCGTGCGCCGTTCCGGCGCCGCGGTGGTATCCGGTCGCCAGATGACTGCCGTCAGGGCCGACGACGACCGCACCCACCAGGGGATTGGCGCCTCGGGGTCCCTGCAGGGCGGCTTCCAGTGCGGCGTCCATTGCCTGGATTTCGGAGGCGCTGAAGGCGTGGATCGGCTGGGTCATGTGACAGCCACCGGATCCGGCCACACGGTGCGAGCGTCCATGCGTACGTGTCGTTCCTTCCCTCTAGAACCGCTAAGGCTCCGGGGGTATACGACAGTGCAATGCTGCGACGCCGGCAGGCGCCACAGATACAGCCGTACGTGCTTCTCTCATCCAGACTTTAACTGTCGGTACCGGAATTTCACCGGTTCAACCGTCCGCCGGATTCTCCTGGGAGAAACCGGCTCGCGGGTCGCGGACTGTCACCGCCGGTTCGGACTTACACCGACCCCGGAGCACGTATTGTGTGTTGCTATTCTGACACAACCCGGAGCATGCTCCGGGTATTCCCTGACACGGTCCGTCACGGAACCGCCCGACGGCCCCGGCCCGCCGCCGTGGTACGCCCGGACGCGGCGGCAGGGCGGCCGCGGCAGGCAGGCGGCTACAGCGAGCCGGCCTTGCGCAGGCGGTCGATGGCGCCGGCCGGATCGGCAGCGCCGTAAACGGCCGAGCCCGCGACAAACACGTTGGCGCCGGCCTCCGCGGCGCGCAGGATCGTCTCCTCGGTGATGCCGCCGTCCACCTGGAGCGCGACCCCGACGCCAGATCCGTCAATCGCCGCGCGGGCACGCCGGATCTTCGGAAGCGTGAGGTCCAGGAAGGACTGCCCGCCGAAGCCGGGCTCCACGGTCATGATGAGCAGCATGTCCAGCTCAGGGAGCATGTCCAGGTACGGTTCCACGGCCGTTGCGGGCCGCAGCGCCATGCCGGCCTTCGATCCGCGGGCCCGCAGCTCGCGGGCCAGTTTCACCGGCGCGATGGACGCCTCCGCGTGGAAGGTCACCGAGGCGATCCCGGCGTCCGCATACTCCGGGGCCCAGCGGTCGGCGTCGGAGATCATCAGGTGGGCATCCAGGGGAACCGGACTGACCGCTTGGATCCGCTGCACGACAGGCAGCCCGATGGTCAGGTTGGGGACGAAATGGTTGTCCATCACGTCCACGTGCACCGAGTCGGCGTTGCTGATTCGCTGCAGTTCGGCTTCGAGATTCACGAAATCTGCGGAGAGGATGCTCGGGTTGATGCAGCACTGCGGCATGCGGGTCCTTTCGCGGGGATGGATTGAACGCTTCTACTGGTTCAGGGCTTCTTGTGGATCAGGGCCAGGAACATGGCATCGGTGCGGTGGATGTGGGGCCACAGCTGGGCCGTCATCTCGTGGCCGGCGTTGAGGTGCCCGGTCAGGCTGACGGCGTCCAAGGCGCTGCCGGCATCCAGCAGCTCGAGGTCGTCACGCTTTCGCAACGCATCGCTGACCACCGCTGTGGTCTCCGCGGGGTGCGGCGAACAGGTCACGTAGGCGACCACACCGCCGGGCTTCACCGCGTCCAGAGCCGACTTGAGCAGTTCCCGCTGCAGCGGCCCGAGATCGGTCAGGTCCTTCGGCGTGCGCCGCCAGCGGGATTCGGGCCGGCGGCGCAAGGCACCGAGGCCGGTGCAGGGGACGTCCACCAGCACGCGGTCAAAGCTTTCCGCCTGCTCCGTGCCGACCTCCCTGCCGTCGCCGGTCCGCACTTGCCAGGCGTCCCTGGGAACGGCGCCCAGGGCCTGGCGGACAAGCTTGGCGCGGTGGGGAGCGGGCTCGTTGGCCAGCAGCGTAGCGCCCCGCTGGTGGGCAAGCGCGCCGAGGAGTGCGGCCTTGCCGCCCGGCCCGGCACACAGGTCAAGCCAGGATTCGCCGGGCTCAGCAGCGGTGCCAGCATTTTCGGTGGCGAGGTCGACGGCGGCGAGGGCGCGGGCCACGAGCTGCGAACCGACGTCCTGGACGCGGGTGGTTCCCTCACGGACCGAGGACAGCCGGCCGAGGTCACCGCCGCTGGACAGCGCGGACCCTTCGACAAGCTCACCGGCCGACGCGCCGTTCTCGAGGGCCTCGTCGAGGCTTCCGAGCCCGGGCAGCGCCACGAGGTTGACCACGGGTGCAGCGTTGTCCGCCTCAAGAAGATCATCGATTTCGGTGACCGGCCTGCCGTGCGCCACCAGGGACTGCCTGAACGCGCGCACAATCCACTCGGGATGGGCGTAACGGACGGACGCCACTTTGGTGGCATCCGTCTCATTGCTGAGCAGCAGGTCCAGCCAGTCCTCCAGCGTGTGGGCGGCGACCTTGCGCAGGACGGCGTTGATGAGCGTGGAGGGCCCCGCCCCGATCACGGCGCGGGCCAGTCCCACGGTCTGGTCCAACGCCGCATGGGCTGGAACGCGCATTGCGAGCAGCTGGTGCGCACCGATGCGCAGCGCGTCAAGGACTGCGGGGTCGAGCCGGTCCAGCGGCCGGTCCACGCAGCGGGCCAGGACGGCGTCGTATGTTCCCTGGCCGCGCAGTGCGCCGTAGCTCAGCTCCGTGGCGAACCCGGCGTCGCGCTTGTCCAGCCCGTGGTGCCGGATCCTCGCCGGCAGGACCAGGTTGGCGTAGGCGTCCTCGGACGCGACGGCGCGCAGCACTTCGAAGGCCACGAGCCGGGCGGGGTCGGCGCGCCGGGTGCGCTGGGAGGGTGCGTTCTCGGTGTAGTTGCGCTGCGGGCCGCGGTTCCGCTCCCGGCCCTGGGCATTGCGCCGGCTGGCTCCGCCGCCCCGCTGGTCCCCGCGCTGGTTCCCCTGTCCCGCGCGTTGGGGGCCTCTTCCACGGCCACTGCCGCCTGTCCCGGACTCGCTCATTCGAACACCACGCTTTCAAGGGAGGCCTGTCCGCGGGCCCAGTCGGCCGCAGACATCATTTTTTTGCCCGAAGGCTGGACGCGGGTCAGCTGCACGGGGTGCGACCCTGTTCCCACCAGCACATTTTTTCCGTCAAGCGCCACTGCTCCGGGCGCCAGCCCAGGACCTTCGGGACGCGGCACTACGGGCTCAAGTTTCAGACGTTGGCCGTCGAGGGTGGTCCACGCCCCGGGCTCCGGAGTCACGCCCCGGGCCCGCCGGCCGATGGCCAGGGCCGGCTCCGACCAGTCGATCCGGCCGTCCTCGATGGTCAGCTTGGGCGCGAGCGACACCTCGCCCTGCTGCGGCCGCGGTGACGCGGCGCCCGAGCCGACGGCGGACAGCGTCTGGGCGAGCAGCACGGCGCCGCTGTGGGAGAGCCGTTCCAGCAGCGCTCCGGAGGTGTCGTCGGGCCGGACCGGTTCGGTCAGTGTTCCGATGACGGGGCCTGTGTCGAGCCCCTCCTCCAACTGGAAGGTCACGGCGCCGGTGATGTCGTCCCC
Source organism: Arthrobacter sp. Soil_N43 (assembly GCF_057655195.1). Lineage (NCBI taxonomy): Bacteria > Bacillati > Actinomycetota > Actinomycetes > Micrococcales > Micrococcaceae > Arthrobacter > Arthrobacter sp. Soil_N43. The sequence continues at coordinate 2,445 of NZ_JBDGML010000054.1, read as the reverse complement.
GGCAATGACGGAGCGCTGTACCGGTGCGGCCCCGCGCCAGGCAGGCAGCAGAGAGAAATGCAGGTTGATCCAGCCGTGCGGCGGGATATCCAGCGCAGCACGCGGCACCAGTCCGCCGTAGGCGACGATGGCCGCGACGTCGGGACGGACCGCCGCAATCCTGGCAGTGACGTCGGCGTCCACGCGGGCGGCGTGGATGATCTCGATCCCCAGCTCCGCCGCGCGGGCGGCGACGGGCGACGGCGTGAGCACGCGTTTGCGGCCAATCGGCGCATCCGGCCGGGTCAGCACGGCAACGACGTCGAATCCGGCATCGATCAGCGCGTTCAGTGACGGCACGGCCACCGCCGGTGTTCCAGCGAAGAGGACCCTCATCCGGCAGCGCCGAAGCTGCCCGCACCGGGTGTTCCGGTTCCAAAGCTGCCGCCTCCGAAACTGGAGCCGACAGTTTTGGCGCGCTTCGCCGTCGTCCGCTCGGTTATGGCGTCATAGTTCGCGTTGCGGATGGAGCGCAGCGCACTCTTGCGGTCCTCCCCTTCGAGCCGGTCGGTGAAGAGAATGCCGTCAAGGTGGTCGGTCTCGTGCTGGAAGCAGCGGGCCAGCATCCCCTCGCCTTCGAGCGAGACGGGGTTTCCGTTGACGTCGACGCCGGTCACACGGGTGGTCCGATAGCGTCGGACCGGGAAGCCGAGTCCGGGGATGGAGAGGCAGCCTTCCATTTCGTCGGGCTGGAAGTCATCGCTGTTCTCCAGCACGGGGTTGATGACGTGGCCTTCGACGCCGCCGATGCGGTAGGTAAAGACGCGGAGGCTGACGCCGATCTGCGGCGCGGCGAGGCCGGCGCCTTCCACGTCCTCCATGGTTTCGGTCATATCGGCAACGAGCCTGGCCAGCTCCGGCCCGAATTCCGTGACAGGCTCAGCAACCGTGCGCAGCACGGGATCGCCGATGATACGGATATTCAGAATTGCCATCTGCAGTCATTTCCTCACGGTGAACGGTAACGGATCCAGACCAGTTTAGTTGTGCAGCCGGTGAACGTCCGCTCAGGCAAACACCGGCGGCGCCACCGGGAGCAGGGCCGGGCCGGCGCTCAGTGTGTCCGCCGACATTTCCCAGACGCGGCGCAGCGCGCAGAACTTCCACCAGTGGTGCCGCAGCACCTCGGGGTTGGCCCGCACCGGGCGAACTTCTGTTTCGCCGATGGCGACCGCGAGCAGCACCGGGGCATCGCCGTGCCGCCACGGTTCCCACTCCCCCGCCACGGCGTCCACCAGGCTCTCCTCCGCTTTCATTCCGGCAACGAGCTGCATGACCACCTTGTCATCCAGCGGCTTGACCTGCCCGTCCCTGGTGGTCCCCTTGGTCTTGTAGTCAATGAGGCAGGTCCGCCCATTGATCTTGGCGACGAGGTCCAATGTTCCGGCGTAGCCCACGCTCGCGTTCCATACCGTGATTTCCGGGGCCAGCGGCTCCACGCGGAACAGCTCCCACCACTCATCGAAGCGGGCCGCGAAGGCCTCTTCGCCGTTGGCCGCCAACGCCTCCCGGGTCTCCTGCATCTGGTGCGGGCGGCCCAGGGCGCGCAGGGCAACCTGTTCGCAGTAGTTGTGGACGCGGTCGCCGCGCTGGGCGGCCTCGTCCCGGTAAGCCTCCGCCGCCTTGGCCGCGCGGTTCACTGCCTGCCGGACCTTGGCCGGACTGCCAAGGATCTCGGGCAGCGAGGGATCCTTTGCCAGGCTGCTCGCACCCATGTACCCAAACCAGCCGTCCAGGCCGTGGGGCTGCTGACCGATCACCGTGGTGATGGAGGGAACCGAGAATGCCTCTGTGGTGGAGCGAGCGTACATCCGGCCGTATTCCGTGGCATGGGCGAGGAGTGGATCAGTCATGGCAAGACTCTTTCACAGGGGGCTGACAGTAAGCTCCGGAAACAGGTCCGGAAACAGAAAAGTCCGTCCCGCGCAGGGTGATTTCCCTGTGCGGAACGGACCATTCATCGGTGGGCGATACTGGGTTCGAACCAGTGACCTCTTCGGTGTGAACGAAGCGCGCTACCACTGCGCCAATCGCCCCGATGCATTTGAATGCTAGCCGACGATGTGGCGTTTACGGAAATCGGCGCACGTCCCAAGGAAAACTAATGAAGAGCACGAGGGGCCCGGACCGAAAGCCGGGCTCAACCACGGCGCATCACGAGGAGGAACTACACGGCTGTAATTCAAAAATTTCCCTAGAATTCAAGGAAGTAGACCGGTTGGCGACGCCGCAGCGAAGGCCGATTTGGAGATTCCCTGAACCTCCTATAGAGTTTTTACTCGTTGGAACGCGAGGAAATGCCGCTCAAGGCAAGGAATCACCGCTCCAAAATGCGGACGTAGCTCAGCTGGTAGAGCACCACCTTGCCAAGGTGGATGTCGCGAGTTCGAATCTCGTCGTCCGCTC
>NZ_JBDGML010000053.1:0-30815 GCF_057655195.1 Arthrobacter sp. Soil_N43 | reverse complement strand
GGCGGCGAACACGGACATGAACACGCCGACTCCTGCGGCCCCCGCGAGAGCTCCGAGGCACGGCGTGCCAACATTCAACCCGACTCCATGTAGGCGCACACGAGTAGTGGGTACTCGTTTCAGGGGACCGCGTCTGAGTAGTCGCCCGAGAAACGGAACGACTACTACTTGCCGGGGCAGATCCTCATGGCCCGCGATGCGCGTCCCGGCTAGATCAGGACGATGCCCGCCGCCTGGGGAACCCGATCCTGTCGAGATCATTCGCCGCGATCACCGTTGCGCCGTCGGCCAGTGCCCTGGCCTGCTCGGCAAGGAGCCCGGTGTCCCCATAACGGGACGAGAAGTGGGTGAGGACCAGCGTGCCGACGCCGCCGGTGGCCGCCAGGCTGCCGGCCTGCCCTGCCGTGAGGTGGGCAAATTGCGCGGCCAAGGCGGCGTCCTCATCGCTGAACGTGGACTCGGCTACGAGCAGGTCTGCGCCGTCGGCCAGTGCTTCGGCACCCTCGCAAGGAGCGGTGTCCATGACAAAGGCAAAGCGCTGACCGCGCCGCGGCACGCTCACGTCCTCAAGCTGCACGCCGCGGACATAACCCTCGCGTTGCAGCCGCCCGATGTCCGGGCCGGTGATGTCCGCCGCCTCCAGCCTCTCGGGAAGAAGGCTGCGGCCGTCAGCTTCGGTCAGCCGGTAGCCGTAGGTTTCAACGCGGTGGCGCAGGGGCCGCACCTCCAGGCACGGTGCGATCTCCCCGGCTTCGGCGTGGGGCTGCAGCCGCAGATCCAAGCCGGGGGAGGCTACGGACACCAGCGCACGGACGAAGTCCTCGCCGGACGCGGGATAGTGCAGATAAACAGGGTGGGCGACTCTGTCCAGCACCATGCGTGACAGTACTCCGGGCAGCCCGTAGCAGTGATCTCCGTGGATGTGCGTGAGGCAGATGCGCGTGATTTGGGAGGCCGAGACTCCGGCATGGATCATTTGCCGCTGCGTACCCTCTCCTGGGTCGAAGAGCAGTCCCTCGCCGTCCCAGCACAACAGGTAGCCATTGTGGTTGCGGGTGCGCGTTGGCACCTGGGAGGCGGTGCCCAGTACAACCAGTTCACGCATGGAAATGAGTTTCTCACCGGTTATCCCAGGCAGGCTACCCGTTCCTCGTGCTCATGCGGGCTTCCGAACCTCGCGCACCCGCAACGGGTCAATCAGCGCCACACCGGGCGGTTTATGAAAAGATCAACCATGCGCCCGATGCAGCTTTCCAGCAAACTTCAGAACGTCCGCTATGAACTGCGGGGGCCCCTGCTCCAAACGGCGAAGCAAATGGAAGCCGAGGGACACCGGATTCTCAAAATGAATCTGGGGGATACCGCAGAATTCGGACTGGAAGCGCCCGAATCCGTGGTGGTGGACATGATCCATCATTTGCGGGGAGCCCAAGGGTACAGCGACTCCAAGGGAATCTTCTCGGCGCGCACGGCGATTTCCCAGTACTACCAGACCAAAGGCCTCCTGCAGATCGGCGTCGAGGACATCTTCATCGGCAACGGAGTCAGTGAGCTCATTTCCATGAGCCTGCAGGCGTTCATGGAAAACGGAGATGAAGTCCTCATCCCTGCTCCCGACTACCCGCTGTGGACCGCGGCTGTCGCACTCACAGGCGGCAAACCGGTGCACTACCTGTGCGACGAGGCCGAGAACTGGTGGCCGGACATGGCCGACGTCGAGTCAAAGATCACCCAGCGCACAAAAGCGATCGTCATCATCAACCCCAACAACCCCACCGGGGCCGTCTACCCCCGGCATGTCCTGGAGCAGTTCGCCGCCCTTGCCCGCAAGCACAACCTCGTGCTGTTCTCCGACGAGATCTACGAGAAAATCCGCTACGAGGACGCCGAGCACATCCACACAGCCTCCGTAGCCGAGGACGTCTGCTGCCTGACCTTCAGCGGACTTTCCAAGGCATACCGCATGCCGGGCTACCGCGCCGGCTGGGTGGCGGTCACCGGTCCGCACGCGGCGACGCTGGCGTACCGCGAAGGGCTCGAGCTGCTCGCTTCCCTCCGCCTGTGCCCCAATGTCCCGGCCCAGCACGCGATCCAAACCTGTCTGGGCGGCTACCAGAGCATCGACGCCCTGATCCGGCCCGGGGGGAGGCTGCGTGAACAGCGCGACCGTGCGCTCAAACTCCTGACAGCCATTCCGGGTGTCACCTGCGTGCCCGCCGCGGGAGCCATGTACCTCTTTCCGCGGCTCGACCCTGAGCTGTACCCGGTGAAGAATGACGAGCAGTTCGTCCTGGATCTGCTGCGGGACCAAAAGATCCTGGTGTCCCACGGAACGGCCTTCAACTGGCCACAGCCGGACCATTTCCGCTTCGTCATCCTGCCGTCCGTCGAGGACATCGAAGAAGCAGTGCGCAGGATTTCAACGTTCCTGGCCGCGTACCGGAACAGCTGACGGACGCCAGGTGGTCAACCGACCGGATGCCCGTGGTCGCAGGTTGTTTCGCCCGGCCGGACTTCATGCCCCTGGATGCACGTCACAGAAGGCGGCGGCGGAGTATCGTGCGCGAGGAAGAACAGACTGCTGCTGCCGTGGCTGAATTGGCTCTCTTCCCGCTGCAGCCACGAGAAGGCTTTCCGCCGGGGCTGTTTAGGCGCTTCTGAGTTCCCATGGTGTGGATGCAGGAACGGAATCTTGACCACGGCCACCTCGACCTTCCACCCTTGCGTCGCTGCTACCGCGCAGTGACAGAGCGCTCAGTGATAGAACGGTGCAATGAGTATAGGCGCGGGCGTCGGGTTGCAGAAGTGCCCGCTCGAAATGCAGTCAAAGGCCGACGGCGGCACCGCCGGCACAGGATAAACGGATGAGTGCGGCTGGCGAGTTCATCGACCGCGCCCTTCAGCGGGAAGGGGCATGGTACCGGGCGGACGAGATGCGCCGCGAGCATGGCGGGGGTGCCGGCGTTCGGCTTCAGTTCTACGGGTCCTCCGTAGGTGCGGTGCGCGGCGCAGTCCGTGATGCACTCCGCCGTCACCCCGACCTGGCGCACGATGACATCACCGCGTTGAGTTCTGAGCTATGGGCTGAGCCGGTTTTCGAACGACGCCTCGCAGCCGCGGTTCTCCTGCAATCCAGGGTGCGGCTTCTCACGAACTCGGACCTGACGCGCATTGAAGGCTTTGTCAGGACAGCCCGGCTGCGCGCCCTGGTCGACCTCCTGGCCGTCGACGTCGTTGGGCCGCTGATGGAGAACCTCGACGCCCAGGGCAGGGGCCGTGCTGACTCGGTGCTGGACCGATGGGCTCGCGAACCTGACGTGTGGCTGCGCCGGGCCGCCGTCCTGGCGCCGCTGCGTGCCCTGCGGGCTGGCGGCGGTGACTGGGACAGGTTCACACTACGGGCGGGGTCCATTCTGACGGAGCCTGCAGCTCCGGGACCCGACGGCGCGGCAGCCCGTGAGGCCGTTGCGCAAGTTCTCGATGAAGTGGCGGAAAGCCGGCCCGGGCTGCGGCTGTCGCGCGAGTAGTGGGTTAGGCGCCGACCTTCTCGAGCTCTTCGGCGGCCGGGGCCGCCGCCGTGGCGGCTTCCGCCTGCACGGCTTCCGGCTGGACGGGCGCAGCCTGGGACGACGCAGCCGTCCCCGTCGCCGTCGCCTGGACGTGCTGGTGAAGCGGGTGGAAGTGGCTGTGCGCCAGCGACCCGAACTCGTATGCGGTCTCGGCGTGCTCGGACAGATCGACGCCCGCGACCTCGTCCTCGTGGCTGACGCGGAAGCCGATGGTCTTGTGGATCGCGATGCCGATGACCGCCGTCATCAGGCCGGAGAGCCCGAGGGTGATGAGGACTGCAACGGTCTGCGCAATGAGCTGCTGGAAACCGCCGCCGTAGAAGAGGCCTCCGCCCACGCCGTCGACCGGCAAGGCGATGAAACCCAAAGCCAGGGTTCCGATGAGCCCGGCGCCGAGGTGGACTCCGACGACGTCGAGGGAGTCGTCGAAGCCGAACTTGTACTTCAGTTCCACGAACATGGCGCAGGCGAAGCCGGCCACCAGTCCCAGGCCCACCGCGGCGAGGGGGCTGATGTCCGCGCAGGACGGGGTGATGGCGACCAGGCCGGCGACGGCGCCGGACGCGGCGCCGAGGGAGGTCGGGTGGCCGTGGCGGACCTTCTCGGTGACGAGCCAGCTCAGCAGTGCGGCGGCAGGGGCCACCAGGGTATTGACCCAGATCAGTCCGGCCTGCTCGGCGGTGGTGGCGGCACCGGCGTTGAAGCCGAACCAGCCGAACCAAAGGAGGCCCGCGCCGAGCATGATGAACGGGACGTTATGCGGCCGGTGGCCGGGGTCCTTGCCGAATCCGTGGCGCTTGCCGACGATGAGAGCCAGGACCAGGGCCGCGATGCCGGAGCTGACTTCGACCACGGTGCCGCCGGCGAAGTCGATAACCTGGCCGAAGACCGCCGTGACCGCTCCGCCCTGGCTCATGAGTCCGCCGCCCCAGACCATAAAGGCCAGGGGGCAGTAGACCGCTGTGATCCACAGCGGAACGAAAATAACCCAGGCCGTGAACTTTGCCCGGTCGGCGATGGCACCGCTGATGAGTGCAACGGTGAGCATGGCGAACGTGGCGCTGTAGCCGGCTTTGATGAGGTCGGTACCCGCAAGGTTGGTGAGCCCGAAGCTGGCGAAGGGATTGCCGAAGAGGCCCATGATGCCTTCGCCGCCACTCATCGAGTAGCCCCAAAGGACCCAGACGACTCCGACGATGCCTGCCGAGACGAAGCTCATCATGATCATGTTGAGTGACGCCTTCGCCCGTGTCATGCCCCCGTAGAACAGGCCCAGGGCAGGGGTCATGAGCAGCACGAGTGCCGTCGACAGCATTATCCAGATGTTTCCAGCAGTGAGTTCCACCAGCGGGTCCCTTCGCATCACCTTAGCCAACCGGGCTCCATTGATGCCCGCCGCTTTCCCCCTGGTCGATACTGGTCGACGTTTGTTTCAGGGCGTGGCTGGTCAAGTTACGTCAAAGTTTCGGAAACGTGCCCTACGTAAAGCCCGCGTGACCGATCTGTTTCGTGGATGTTAACGGGACCCCGCCGCGTGTCCCCGTTGCGGCCTGCCCGCGCCGTTTTGGTCCTGGAAACAAAAGAGCACAGGGATGGGCCCGGTGAGATCCGGCCAGAAACTGCCGCATTACGGCCGGATGAATGGATCCTCACCGGAATGAGGGCGTACTGGGTCCCGTCCGGGGATTGACCACCGCTGCGGGCCGCGCCCACGATGGGGTATGACTGATTCCGCAGCCACCGGCGCTGACTATTTCGACGATGAGCCCGAATCGGGTACCGATGCCGGCCCGGGCGGAACCCCCGGGTCCGGAACCGGCGGGCAGGGCGCGGAGGGTCAGAAGACGGTGGAGCACATCGCCGAGGAAATCCGTGACGACATCCGGCTCGGCCATGTGGTCGACGATGACGTCAACCATGTCCTGCAGGAGCGCTTGGACGGTGCCGGCATCGCCATGCGCCCGGAGGATGTGGATACCTTGGCCGAGGAGATCGAGCGGGACGCATCAACGTAGGAGCTGCAGTGGAGGACCCCTTTGACCTTGACCGCTTCGTGACGGCCCAAAACAGTGGCGGCACCTATGAACAGGCGCTCGCCGAGCTGCAGACCGGCAGCAAGCGAAGCCACTGGATGTGGTTCATATTTCCCCAGATCGCAGGACTTGGGCAGAGCGCCACCTCCAGGAAGTATGCGATCCGCTCCCTGGAGGAAGCAGCTGCCTATCTGCAGCACCCCGTCCTGGGGCCGCGGCTGATCGAGTGCACCGTCACCGTCGGTGCGCTCAAGGACCAAACGGCAGAAGAAGTTTTTGGCCGCATCGATGCCAGGAAGCTGCATTCGTCCGCGACCCTGTTCCTCCGCGCGGCGCCGGGGGAGACGGCCTTCAAACAGGTACTCAGCCGCTTCTTCGACGGAGAGCCTGACGCCGCCACGGACGAGCTGCTGAAGAAGCAGCGCGACAGCGACTGAAGGTGGATCGGGCGGGTGGTTGCCGGGCCCGGCGCGTCAGGGGGGATAGAGCGCGCCGGGACCCGGCAGTCCTTCATCAACGGGTCGCGGCTCCCTTGTTCTTCAGGACACGACCAGTCTCCCTGCTGCGTCTTGGGAAAAGCCCGGCCCCCGGACCTGAACTAGTGGTGGCGCCGGACCCCGCAAATAGGGGGTGTTCCCAAGGTTTTGCGGGGACGCCTCTTGTCCTTCACCGGGCTGTCCGGCGGTCCTACACTTGAAGCACGAGCCTGCCCGCAGCCAGCGGGCTACGCGGACGGAAGGACAGTGTCATGGGTCTGGACGACAAGATTGATCACGCAGCCGAGAAGCTGGGTGGCAAGGCCAAGGAAGGCGCCGGCAAGGCCAGGGACGATGAAGGCCTGGAAGCCGAGGGCAAGGCCGATCAGGCCAAGGCTGACCTCAAGCAGGCCGGCGAAAAGGTCAAGGATGCCTTCAAGCACGACTGACCTGGCTTAACCCGAAGCCCTGCCTGCCGCTGCAGGCGGGGCTTCCCGCTGCAACCGGGCGCAAGCGTCTCGGAAATCAGGAGTAGCCGGAGACTCATCAAAGCAGCGTCCCATGGGGCAGACTGGGACGATGGAGAAGATCGTGCCTGCCCCGCCCGGAGACCCTCGCCGCCCGCTTGGTCCTCGCGACCCGGGCGACGCCTGGGTGGAGGGCGACCGCGGAAGGTTCTGGGGACGCTTTGGATCCGCCGGGCTACTGGCCCACGACCCCGCGAAAGGCATCCTGCTGCAGCACCGCGCCGTCTGGAGCGATCACGGCGGAACCTGGGGCCTGCCCGGCGGCGCGCTCCACCAAGGCGAGGATCCCGTCACCGGCGCGCTGCGCGAAGCCTTTGAGGAAGCCGCTGTCCCGGAGGGAAACGTCAGGGTCCTGTTTACTTCCGTTTTCGACGTCGGCTACTGGTCCTACACCACGGTCGCCGTCCGGGTGGTGGAGCCTTTCGAGCCGGCCATCACCGACCCCGAGAGCATCGAACTGAGATGGATCCCGCTGGGGAACGTGGCACGCCTCAACCTGCATCCCGCCTTCGCCGCGTCCTGGCCCGCTCTCAGTGGCAGACTGCTCGACCACGAACGGGCCGGGGCCTCATGATTGACAGCGGGCGGTTCCGAATCCTCCTGGAAGAGGAACGGGCCAGGAAACTCGCCCTGCTGCCCGCGCTCAGTGCAGACATAGCCTCGGCCAACGCGGCCCGGCAGAACTCGAACGTGGACGATGAACACGATCCCGAAGGTGCCACGATCGCCTTCGAACTGTCCCAGGCATCGGCGCTGCTGGACCAGAGCAGGTCCGGACTTGCCCAGGTCGAGGCCGCCTTGGCCCGGATCGCCGCCGGCACGTACGGCTTGTGTGCGGTATGCGGGGAACAGATCGCGGAGGGCAGGCTTGAAGCCCGGCCTTGGACGCCGTTTTGCATCCTGCATGCGAGAGGCAAAGCCTGAGCCGGCCGAGGTTGAAATATCGGGCCCGCAGGCTGTTCCGAAGCCGGGACGGAAACCGTACGCTAGGGGCTGGGAGGTGATTGCCATGCAGGCAAGCCAGGGAGACCGCATCATCATCCACGGCAGGACGGTGGAGTCGTCGGACCGTCACGGTGAGATTCTCGAAGTCCGCGGCCCCGACGGAGCACCGCCGTACTTCGTCCGCTTTGACGACGGGCACGAGACGATTATGTATCCCGGCGGCGACTTCACCGTCGAGCGCCGCGCCACGTAGCGCACGGAATGAGCGCACCCGCGGGGCGGCCCGACCGGATCCTGATTAGTGTCCTGTCCGTCATTGCCTGCCTCGTGCTGGCGGCGCTGGCTGCCGTCTTCTTCCGTGGCCAGCCGGAACCATTGGACGAGGGCACACCCGCTGGAGTTGTGCAGCGCTACGCCGCAGCGGTACTTGACGGCGACGAAACCACCGCGGCAGGCTACCTGGCAGCGCGGTCCCCGCGGCAATGTGGCCCGGCAGAGCGCCCTGCCAGGAGCGGGCTGCGGGTCACGCTCGTGTCGACGACCGAACGCGCCGACTCCGCCGACGTCCGCGTGGCCATTGCGGTTTCGAACGGAGCCGGTCCCTTCGGGAGCCAGGAGTATGAAACCGAGGACGTGTTCGACCTCGTCAAGGTCGGCGGGCGGTGGCTCGTGGAAACCGCACCCTGGCAGCTCACCATCTGTCCGGCCCCAGCCGTGAGGCCGTGATCCCGTGAGCACCGTCCGGCCCGAGACGGCCCCGCCACCGCACGCGGCACTGACCACGGTCCGCCGCCTCATACTGTTCCTGCTCCTGTTTGCCCTCGTCCTGATCGGCACATCGGGGCTGAGCGGCCTGCTGGGGCGGCTGTTCTCCAGTGGAACCTCGCTCGCGGAGCGCGACGTCGGCGGGCTCGCGCGGTCGCTCGCCTTCGCTCTCGTCGGCGGCACGCTCGCGGCCATCCTCTGGTGGCTGGTGTGGCGACGGCTGAGCGAGAGCGGGGAACGGTCTGCGCTGTCCTGGGGACTCTACGTCTCCGGCGTCTACGTGGTCGCCCTCATTACCTTCACCACTGCACTTCTCGGGCTGGCGTCGTCGGCCATCGGCGGGGACCCACCGCAGTGGTATTCGGCAGCAGCCGCAGGCCTGGTGTGGGCCCTGGTGTGGGCGTGGCACCGGTGGATGTGGCTGCATCCGGCCAAAGGACCCAGCCGTATGGCCGGCGTGCCCCTTGTGGTGGGCTCGGTGTTCGGGCTGCTGATAGGCGCAGGCGGGGCTGCCACGGCCCTGGGCAACCTCTTCGATGCCGGACTTCAGGGATTCACCGGCACGCCGTCCCTCGGGAACCCTTGGTGGGTTCCGGTGCTGCAGTCGCTCGTCTGGGCAGCCGGGGGAGCCGTGGTCTGGTGGTGGCACTGGATCCGTGGCCGCGGACTGCACCTCACAACGGGGCTGGCCAACGTGGCCCTTGCCGTCGTCGGCGTTCTTGGGGGCTGCATCCTCGCCCTTTCCGGCGCGGTCGCGGAGCTGTTCGTGCTGCTCCGGTTGGCCTTTGACCGGTCCGGCCCGCTCCCGCAGCTGTTGGAACCTCTTGGCCCCGCCGTGGCGGCGGCGGCGGTCGGCTGCGTGGTCTGGCGCTATCACGCCGCGCTCGCCGGGCACCGGTCAGGCGCCATGCGCCAGGCATCGCGGCTGCTGGCGGCCGGCGCCGCGTTGGTCGCCGCGGCCTCCGGCATAGGCGTGGTGGTCAACGCGGCGCTCGGGCTGGCAGAAACCGCGCTGGCGGGAACAGGCACCCGGACGCTGCTGTTGGGCGGCATCAGCGCCCTGGCAGTGGGCGGTCCGGTGTGGTGGCAGGTGTGGGATCCGCTGCACCAGCGGAACCTGGAGCAGTCCGGGCAGCGGGGTCAGCGCATTTACCTGGTGGTGGTTTTCGGTATCAGTGCCGTGGTGGCCCTCATTGCGCTGCTGGTGATCGGCTACCAGGCGTTTGAACATCTCCTCGATGCCTCCGGCCGGGGCAGCCTGCTCGGGAGGGTGCGCGCCCCGCTGGGCGTGCTGACGGCCACGGGACTCGTCGCGGCCTATCACTACGGTGTCTGGCGGCGGGAACGGACGGTCTCGCCGCCGACGGAGCCCGCCCCGCAGTCTGGGGCGCCGGGGGAGCCCGACCTCAGCGGCGGAATCGGCGAGGTGATTCTCGTGGCCGGCACCGATCCTGTTCCGCTGTGCCGCGCAATACGCGAGGCCAGCGGCGCTGAGGTCACGGTGTGGGAAAGGGCCGACGGCGGTGCTGCCGCCCCGGGAACCGGCACAGCACCGGATCCGGAGGACCTGGTGCGGGCGTTGAACGGCGTGAGCGGCGAGCGTGTGCTGGTTGTCATAGGCCGGGACGGCCGGATTGACGTTGTCCCTTTGGCGGACGGCGCCGCGAGCCTAGACGGGACGCTCTCCGATCAGTAACTGCTACATGCCGTCCTCCATTTCCAATCTATCGCGCACATGGGGGCTTGCGGCAAGGCCCCCGTCATGCCTCAAACTGGCTCGGACGTGCGCGGAAGAGTTGCACGGGAATGCCTTGGAGGGGCGGGGTTGTGATGGTGGATGTGATCGTTGCCGGAGGCGGACCGACCGGGATGATGGTTGCCGGTGAGCTGACGCTGGCGGGGGTGGACGCCGCGATCGTGGAGCGCCGCCCGACGCCGGAGCTGGTGGGCTCGCGGGCGGGCGGGTTCCACTCGCGGACCATCGAAATCCTCGATCAGCGCGGTATTGCCGACCGGTTCCTCGCCGAGGGCCAGCCCGTTCAGGCGGCGTTCTTCGGGAACACGAAGCTGGACGTGAGCGACTTTCCCACGCGGCACCCCTACACGCTCGGTCTGTGGCAGAACCATATTGAGCGGATCCTGGCCGGCTGGATCGAGGAGCTGGGTGTGCCGGTCCATCGGGGGCTCGAGATGGCCGGCTTCGCCCAGGATGACAGCGGGGTCGAGGTGCATCTCAACGACGGCGCGCCGATGCATGCGCTGTACCTGGTCGGAGCCGACGGCGGACGAAGTGCTGTCCGCAAGACAGCCGGCATCGACTTCCCCGGCTGGGATGCGACGAGGAGCAGCCTGATCGCCGAAGTGGAGGTGACCGAGGAGACGCCCGCGGGCATCCTCATCGACGAGGTGGGCATCCACGGGTTGCACCTGATGGAGGACGGGCGGACCACCCGGGTGGTGGTGACCGAGAAGCAACTCGGGTCGGCGACCGAGCCCACCCTGGCCGACCTTGGCAAGGCGCTGACCGAGATTTATGGCACCGACTTCGGGGTCCACACTCCGACATGGATCTCGCGGTTCACCGATGCCACGCGGCAGGCCGCGACCTACCGCAGCGGCCGCGTGCTGCTGGCCGGGGACGCCGCGCACATTCATTCTCCTTCGGGCGGGCAGGGGATAGGGCTCGGCATCCAGGACGCCGTGAACCTTGGCTGGAAGCTCGCCCAGGTGGTCAAGGGCATCGCGCCGGAAAGCCTGCTGGACACCTATCACGCCGAGCGGTACCCCGCAGGGTCCCGCGCGCTGAAGCACACGATGGCGCAGTCAATCATGCAGCGGGCCGACCCGCGCGTCGGCGCGCTGGCTGACACGGTAACCGGCCTGCTGACGATCGATGAGGCCCGGAAGCAGCTGGGCGGTCTCATTTCCGGCCTGGACGTCCGCTACGACATCGGTGAGGGGCACCCGCTGATCGGGCGCCGCATGCCCGATCTCGACGTCGTCACCGGCACCGGCCCGCTGCGGGTGTTCACCCTCCTGCACGATGCCCGCGCGGTGCTGCTCAACCTCGGCGCGCCGGGCAGCATCGATGCGGGGCGTTGGGCGGACCGGGTGCGGCTGGTGGACGCCACGTACGACGGCGGGTGGGAGCTTCCGGTGATCGGTGCGGTCAGCGCTCCTGCGGCCGTGTTGATCCGGCCCGACGGGCATGTGGCGTGGACGGGAGACGGGACCCAGCAGGGGCTGGAGGACGCTTTGGCCCGCTGGTTCGGGCCTGCGCGGCCCTGACCGCCCCGCCATGTGGATGGCGAAGGCCGTCAGAAAAGCCGACGCACGCAAGTGTGACGGCAGGCTGCGCCCACCGCTGCGTCAGGAGACTGGCTGCCTGAGCGGTGAGCGGTCCTGCCCGTATTCCGCCGTGACAAGAATCGGCAGGTGATCTGACTTCCCGCGGGGGAGAGTCTCCACGCTTTCGATATCCAGCCCCAGGGACGTGGCGAAGTCGAAGTGTCCCTTAAAGACCTTGTAGCGCGTGTAGGTTCTGCGGTTGCTGAGCGACAGGGCGTAGCCGGCGTCCTTCATGTGCGCATGCAGGCTCTTGGTGAAGAACGGGTAATTAAAGTCCCCGACCATCAGAGTCATGAGTCCGCTGCCCATGCTTAGCAGCTCCGCGTGCGCCGCATGGATCTGCTTCCGGCGCAGTGAGTTGGAGGCGGTCAGCGGGGCTGCGTGAAATGAGCCGATGACCAGTTCATGGTCCGTCTCGTTGTCCACCATCCGGGTGCCGATGAGGCGCTCGTGCGCGGGTGCCATGACATGGTCGTGCATGGACTTCTTCAGCGCAAAGGTCTTGGTCTCCAAGGCTGTGAACCGCTCCGTGCGGTAGTAGATGGCCAGTCCGAGCCTGTTGCCTTTGGTGAAGTCGGCCAGGTGCAGGGGACCGAGGGTTTTCGGCAGGTCCGCGGAATCACATTCCTGGAGGCAGAGGGCATCGATTCCGAAATTGCGGGCCAGGTTGACCAGCTCCCCGCTGGCTTTGTGCTTGCGGAGGTTGTAGCTAATTACTCGCATTAGTGGAACACCGCTTCCGAGGGCTGCTAGAAGGACCTGGCTCCGAGTCTACCCAGAAAATCCCTTGGCGACCGGTAGATTAACGTCCGGCTATCGTCCGCCGGGACCGCGCCCCCTGCGTGTATTCGCCGGCCGTGACCGTGCCCTGCTGCCCGGCGCCGTCCAGGGATCCCTCGCCCAATCACGCGTCCACCCGGGCGGTTCCCCGGTCTAGACGTGCACGCCGGACTGCGTCGAGCTGGTGCCGGGGTGACCGCCATACCGGCGCTGCCCGCGGCGGCCAGGGTCCCGCCGCTGACCGCCAGGTCGCCGTTGACATCAGCACCCCGCCGGAGACGCTCACCCAGTAGTCGCCCACCACGGTGCTGGCGCCGTCCTTGAGCGTGACGGCCACTTCCGAGGCGGCATCCCAGGTGAGGTAGCTCCTCGGCGGTGGTGGTTGTTTCGTCGTAAACCGTGATGGTTCCGTCACGGTAGAAGGCGAGCCCCTGGCGGGCACCTTTTGGAAGGTCATGCACACGGCCCGCGGGACTGTCGCGCTCGCGGTAGGGTGATCGCGGATTCGTTTACTGTTTCGAAAGGGTCAATGTTGACTGCTGCACTGCCGGAACTCGCCGAAGGAGACTTCTATTACCAGGATCTGGGCGGGGGCCACTTCCGCTCCACGATTCACGCACAGGGGGCCTGGAACGAGCATGAACAGCACATGGCGCCGGCCGCCGGGCTGCTCGCCGACCGGCTGGAACGGCATGAGCCACGCGGCGACATGCGGATGGCACGCCTCAGCTACGAGATCCTCGGCCTGATTCCCGGCGGCGGCTTCGAGATCGTCACCACGACACTCCGCCCCGGCCGGACCATCGAACTCCTGCAGGCAGAACTCGTGGCTGCCGGACGCGCCATCATCCGGGCGACGGCCTGGCGGATGATCACCAGTGACACGTCCGCCGTCGCCGCCGTCGAAGACGCTGTTATCCCCTCACCCCATGACTGCAAACCCTATGACGGCGCCAGCGTCTGGCCCGGCGGGTACATCCGGTCGCTCGAGATGAGGGTGGCCGACGGGCACCGACCCGGCTCCGGCAAGGTCTGGCTGCGCACTGACCATCCGCTGACGGACCGGTCGGACAGCACCGACATGGCCCGGCTGATGGGGCTGGTGGACACAGCGAACGGCATTGCCGCCCGGGTGCCGCCGGGCAGGGACAGCTACGCCTTCCCCAACCTGGACCTGCAGATCCACATGTATCGCCGGCCGGAGGGCGAATGGCTGGGGCTCGACAACGCGGTCTCCTTCGGAGCGGACGGGATCGGGCTCACGTCAACCGTGCTGCATGACCTGGTCGGGCCGTTTGGCCGCGCGGAACAGATCCTGACGCTGCGGAGGAGCTGAGCTTCGAAAAACCTGTTCCCGCGGCTACTGGTGGAACACCAGCCAGCCGGCCAGCGTGGCGAGGGCGGTCAGCACGGCGCCCCAGGCCAGGTCCACGAGGATCAGCTGGAGGGGCCAGGTTTTGAGTGTCGCGGCGTTGGTCAGGTCATACGTCGCATAGGCGAAGGCACCCAGCGCCGCGCCGTAGCCGACGGCGGTCAGCCAGCTGCCGCCGTCGAGCGCCGGACGCAAGGCGAAGAAGACGATCCCGGCAATGTAAATCACGTAGAAAACGACGGCGTACCCTAGATTGGGCCGTTCGGCCAGCAGTCCGCCGATGTGGTTGCGGTAGAACGGGTTCATGAGCTTGAGCCACACGGCGTCGATCACGGCGAAGGCCCCAGCGACGACCAGGAATTGCAATACGACCATAAGGGAGCTTAGCAACATGCAGCAGGCCGGGGCCGGATCACCGACGCTGACCGTCGTCCGTCAGCACGATTCGCTGGGGG
This sequence comes from Arthrobacter sp. Soil_N43, assembly GCF_057655195.1. Classification (NCBI taxonomy): domain Bacteria; kingdom Bacillati; phylum Actinomycetota; class Actinomycetes; order Micrococcales; family Micrococcaceae; genus Arthrobacter; species Arthrobacter sp. Soil_N43. The sequence continues at coordinate 16,545 of NZ_JBDGML010000053.1, read as the reverse complement.
CCGCCCGGGACCTGGACTTCGGAATCGAGTTGCTGGGCCTGGCCAAGACGGGGATGGTGGGCCCCACGCTCAGGCTGTACCGCCCCGCCCCGACGGTTGCCTTCGGCCAGCGGGACACGCACCTTCCCGGCTTCGAGGCCGCGGCGCAGGCGTGCCGGGAGCAGGGCTTTGAGCCTCTGGTCCGCAAGGCCGGAGGGCGCGCTGCCGCCTACCACGAGGGGACGCTGATCGTCGACCACGTGGAGCCCCATGCCGATGCGATCGCCGGAGCCAAGGGCAGGTTCGCGTTCTTTGGCGAGATGCTGGCGGAGGCGCTGCGAAGCGCCGGCGTGAACGCCGCCGTCGGGGAGATCCCGGGGGAATACTGCCCGGGGGAGTTCAGCGTCCATGGAATGCACCCGGCCGACTCCGCGCACAGGATTAAGCTCGTGGGCACCGCCCAGCGCGTGGTGTCCGGCGGGTGGCTGTTCAGCTCCGTCATCGTGGTGGAAAACTCGGCGCCCATCCGCAGCGTCCTCACGGCCAGTTACGGAGCACTCGGCCTGGACTGGGACCCCGCGACGGCCGGTGCCGTGAATGACCTGGTGCCACACCTGGATGTCGGGTCCATCGAGGACGCCGTGATCAACACGTACGGCGGCTACGCGCCGCTGGCGTACGCGGAGTTCAGCAGCCTGCGGCCCTGACGGCCGGCAGCTGAAGGCACCGCCGCGGCTATTCTGTCGCCGCTGGGATCTGGCAGATCATCAGGACGTTGCCGTCGGGGTCCCGGAAGTTAAACCACTGATCCTCGTTGACGTCCGTCAGTTCCACGCCACGGTCCTTCATGAACCCGTGCGCGGCCCGGATGTCCGGGGTGTTGAAGTGAAAGGCCGGAACCTTGAAGACTGCATCGGGGGAGTAGATCTTGCTGTCCAGCACCAGCCCCGTGCCGTTCATGGGCAGCATGGACAGATGGTCAAAGAGCACGGAGTCTTCGGCGGGCAGGCCCAACATGTCGCAGTACCAGTCCCGGGCCCTCCGCACATCGCTGACAGGGACGAATACGGTGCCAATTTGCGCGGAAACTGGGTTCATGGCCATCCTTCGTAATGTGGACTGCGACTGTGGCTTGGCGGGCGGTTTTGACTCGAGTTTTGAACTGTAGTGCGGTGCGGGAAATACCGCCAGAGGGGCCCACACCGCCAGAGGCACGGGCCGTTCCCCGTCAGATCATGCCCCCGGGACGGGACCGGGGCGTATAGGCTCGGAGCTGATGACGGAGACAACGGTTGGTGATGCGTATGCCGAGCGCGCGCCAGAATACATCTCGCTGTTCGGATCGGTGGACAAGGCGGACGAGCAGGACCGGCGGTTCATAGCGAACTGGGCGAAGTCGCTGCTGGGTCCGGTCGTCGATGTCGGCTGCGGCCCGGGTCACTGGACTGCTTTCCTGACCAGCCTGGGCGCCGATGCCGAAGGCGTCGACATTGTGCCCGCGTTTGTCCAAGAGGCCAAGGCTCGATTCCCGGGTGCGTCATTCCGGCTCGCGTCGTTCACCGACCTCGGGATCCACGCCGGGCAGATCGGCGGGATCCTCGCCTGGTACTCCCTCATCCACCTCCGAACTGAGGATCTTCAGTCCGCACTGGGCGACTTCGCACGCTGCATTGCCCCTGGCGGGACACTTCTGATGGGGTTCTTTGAGGGCACGGATGGCGAAGCCTTCCCCCACGCGGTGACCACCGCCTACCTCTGGTCCACTGATGGCATGGCTGCCAGGCTTGCCCGCGCCGGTTTTGAGGTCCTTGATGTGCATACGCGGACCGATCCTGGCCGGCGTCCTCATGCGGCGATGATCGCCCGACGAAAAGTCTGCCCGCAGGCTCGTTGACGCCGTCAGGGGCGGTGCCCGGCCGGTCCCGCCCCTCATCATCCGGCCGGGACACCGTCAGCCTGCGGCGAGGGCCGCGTTGACGAGCTTGGCCAGTTCCGGTGCGTCGGCTGCGGTGACCGCTCCGACGGCGCCAGTCTTCATCACGGTGACCGCCAGGGTTCCCTTGACTCCCAAGACGGTGATGTTGCAGACCTGTTTCTGCCCGGCGGGGGTGGTCTGGACGGTCAGGGCAGCCATTGACTTCTCGGCCTGCACCGGGGTGTCCAGGGGTTTCAGCTCGCTGGTGACCTTCTGCCCCTTCAACTCGATGGTGTAGGTCGAGCAGTCATTCAGCGCCGATTCGCTCTTCTCGAACTGGGCCGTCATCACCGAAGGGTCTTGGACCGCGAACACTGTCAGGACCGTCGCCGTTTTGGCCTTCGCCGCAAGGCTCGCCCCGGCTGCGTAGGTGCTGCCCTCGGGAACCTGGGTGTTGTTGTCGATCAGCACCCCGCAGGTTTTCGGTGTGATGACGGCGGTCTTGAGCATCTCCCGGGCTGCTATCAGTCCCTGATCGATCTGTGCGGCCGGGACAACGGTGAGGGGCTGGCCCTGGGCATCCTTGAGGCCGGCGACGATGGCGCTCAGTTCCTCGTTGGTGTAGGCCTTCGGGGTCGGTGTTGGGGTCGGATCCGAGGACGCAGGGGAGGGACTCGAGGAGGCGGTGGTACCGGACGGGGCGGGCCCGCCGCAGCCTGTGAGAGTGAGAACTGTTGCGATGGCGAGGGCGGCTGAAGCGTTGCTTCTGTTCATGGCTGGATCCCGTTCAACTGTGCCGGTCTGCCCGCGGGTTTTCGCGGGCTCGTTCCGGAACTGCGCCGTCAGTTGCCGCGAGCTGGCGGGCACAGTACACCGCGTAAGCGGGCGATGTTTTGAATCAGTCAGGGCCGGCCTGCTGGGACCGTGTCCTGGTGTAGTGATCCCTCTTTTCACCGCTGGCTGGCGCGATTGCTCAGAGCCTACGAGCTCAGCCCCGCCAGCGCCAGAGCCGGCGGGTACCTGAGCTCGCTACCCGGTCTTGAGGGTCAGCGGCGCACCCGATAGCGCAGGTGAAGCACCCGGTTGCCCTGAATCACGACGTCGGGATCCTCCAGCAGGTGCTGTGCGTGGACCGACCCGAAGTACCGCTTGCCGGACCCGAACACGACGGGTGCGACGTCCATGCGCACCTCGTCGACCAGGCCCGCGGCAAGCACCTGGCCACCGACGTCGCCAGCGGCGACCTCGACGATGCGCTCACCCGCGAGCTCCTGCGCCTTGGCCACGGCTGCCTCGATACCGTCGACGAAGTGAAACGGCGCCTCGGGGTCCCAGCCCTCGGGCTGGGACCGGTGCGTCACGACGACCACGTGGTCGATCCCGCTCGGAGGCTTCCCGTCCCAGCCGTCCGTCATGTCGAAGACGCGGCGGCCGGCGATTGTCACCCCGATCTGGTCCCAGTACGGCCGGGTGTAATCGTAGGACGTCTGCGACACCTTCAACTCGCCGCTCTCGTCCAACGGGACGTCGCCGCTGGTCAACCAGTCGAAGAGCGGTCCGGGCTGGTCGTTCTCGTCCGCGATGAAGCCGTCCACCGACACCGAGCTGTACATGACCACCTTGCCCATGGGGCGCTCCTCTGCGTTGGGGTGCGCCCATATTAGCAAGTCGTGAATTGTCGCTCTTTGAGCTCCTTGAACCGCTGTGCCAGATGAGTGTTGCTGACACCGGCTGCCGCGCTCAGGTCGCCGATCGCCTGATGAATTGCAGCCGGGTCGGTCACTCGTCTTCTGGTCGAGCTCGATCGAGCCAGTCGCCCAATAACGCGGCGAGTAGTTCGGGCCGCTCGTGCATGAGCGCATGGCCGGCGTCCTCGATGACAGCCAGGGTGGCGTGCGGGTAGCGCCCGAGCAATTCGGCCGCGTCGGCATACCCGGCGACCGAATCGCGTCGTCCAGCCACGACCAAGGTCGGCGCAGAGAACGCGGTCGACCCGACGTCGACCGTCCACCCGGCGAAGATGCGCCCCAGCGCAGCCTCGTCCACAAGCGCCGTACCCGGGGCAACGCGGTCGCGGTACCGGCGAGCCGTGGCCTGTGTGTGCAAGACAAAGTAGTCCTCAAACCCCGCCCGGTGTGCAGGTTCGAGTTCGTCGTACGCATCGGAGTCCCGGCGAACCACGTCATGGCGAGGCACGCTTCGCGACCGCTCGGCGACGGGGCACAACAATGCCAGACCGAGCACGGTGTCTGGGCGCCGTGCGGCCACTCCACGAGCCAGGTAGGCGCCATAAGAGTGCCCGAGCAGCATCACCGGTCCCGCGCCCAGATGATCGATGAAGTCACAGAGCAGCGTCACCACATCGTCGTTGCAGGTCAGGCCGTCGGTCGTCGAGAGGCCCATCCCCGGCAGGTCCGGATAGATCCGCCGGTATCGCGTGACGGGAACAATGGCCTCGATCGCCGCCTCGATCTCGCGATGATCAACACCGGCGCCGTGTAACGCAACGAGCGGCACGCCGACGCCATGCTCGACGTAATGGACCAGGACTTCGTTGATCCGGCATTCCATATCGACACCCTAATCCATGCCGAGGACGCGTACCGCGCGGGAACAGCGGGTTGAGGAACCTTTCGAGCATTCGGAATTGTCCGCTCAAGGTTGCGTAAACGGGACGGCAAAACCCCCATTCCCAACTGGCAGCCACAACTGAGCGGCTGCCTCGGCAGGTTTCCGCACCCGTGCCTTTCGTTCAAACCAGGGGGTAGGCTATGGACTGCTAATCGACATTCGGTATGGGCGGCTTCCAAAGCCGCCCCCGCCTCCGCAGACGTCGACGCAGGCGTCTCCAACGAGAATTGGAAACTGCACCCTATGTCACATGTGCGACGCTTCGACCACGTCGGCATCACCGTTGCCGACCTCGACCGAGCAACGGAGTTCTTCGTCGGGCTGGGTCTCGAGGTCGAGGGCCGGATGTTCATGGAGGGCGAGTTCGTGGACACCGTCATCGGCATTCCCGACTCCCGCAGTGAGATCGTCATGCTGCGGCCGCCTGACGGAGGTGCTGGCCTGGAGCTGTCAAGCTTCATCCGACCCGACCACCAGCCCGGGTCTCCCGCCGCGATGTCCACCGAACTTGGACTGCGCAACGTGGCGTTCGAGGTGGACGACCTTCCAGCAGCGGTCGAACGGCTGGCCGCGGAGGGCTATGGCCTGATTGGCGGCGTCGGTGAATACGAGCACGTCTGGCGCATGGCCTACGTGCGCGGACCCGAAGGAATCATCGTGGCCCTGGCCGAGCACATCGGTTAACCTCGCCCTCGGCGAGCCAGACGTCCTGGACGTCGGTTCGGAATTCCCTCACCGGCGGAAGCATCTCACTATTACCGTCTCGACAAGCGGTTGCAGACCACAGGCGGAAGGCATTTCATGCTGAAGGAAGTCGCTGAGGGCGTTCTAGTTCACGAGAGCGGGTTCATCCAGAGTAATTCCGTTGTCGTGCGGGGCCGGGACGGTGTGTTGCTCATCGACCCAGGCATAACGGGCGACGAAATGGCAGCCCTCGCGAACGACCTTCGCGGATTGGGCCAGCCCGTCGTGGCAGGCTTCTCCACGCATCCTGATTGGGACCACGTGCTCTGGCACGCGAACTTCGGCGACGCGCCCCGATACGGCACGGCCCGCTGCGCGGCCGCCATCCAAGATCTGCTGTCGAACGCGGACTGGAAGGACCGCATAGCCGTGGGGCTCCCACCGGAGTACGCAGAGGAGATCCCGATGGATCTGCTCGGTCTCGTTAGCGGTCTGCCCGCCGAAGCTGCGCAGATTCCTTGGGATGGCCCCAAAGCCCGGATCATCGAGCATCAGGCGCATGCCCCAGGCCATGCGGCGCTGTTGATCGAGGAGCGCCGCGTCCTCGTCGCCGGCGACATGCTTTCTGACATCCTGATGCCGTTCCTCGACCTGGAGGCCGCGAATCCGATCGAGGATTACCTCGCCGCCTTGCGGCTGTTCGAGAGCGTGGCCGACGACGTCGATGCCGTCATCCCCGGTCACGGCTCAGTCGGCGGAGCTGAGCAGCTACGAGCACGCATCCAACAGGACCGCGCGTACGTGCAGGACCTGCGAGACGGCCGTGTTCCCGACGACCCGCGGGTCGGTCCATCGGCCACGTTGGATTGGCTCCCCGACGTGCATAGATGGCAACTGCAGCGGCACGCCCAAAGACAGCAGAACGAGACGCCCGAATAGCGATCGCATACAAGGCACTGAAGGCTGTCCCGTACATTCACGGAATGACCAGGAACGCGGCCAGCGCCAGCATCAGGAGGGCGATGGCGCCGTCGAGAACCCGCCAGGCTCCGGGGCGGGCGAACACCGGCGCCAGGTACCGTGCCCCGAAGCCAAGGAGGCTGAACCAGAGCGTGCTTCCCGCTATCGCTCCCCAGGCAAACGGCCAGCGGCCCTGCTCACCGTGGTCGGCTGCGAGCGATCCCAGGAGCACCACGGTGTCCAGGTACACGTGCGGATTCAGCCAGGTCAGTGCGACGGCGGTTCCCACCGTTGCTGCCAGCGTGCTCCGGGAGGACGTGGCGGCAGCGCTCAGGCCGCTGGGCTTCAAGGCGCGGCGAGCCGCGAAAAAGGCGTAGGCCAGCAGAAAAGCCGCGCCGGCCCAGCGCACGATGACCAGGGCGAGCGGCGCCGCCTGGATGAGCGCGCCGACGCCGGCCACGCCCGCAGCAATGAGGAGGGCATCGCTTGCGATGCACACTGCCACAATCGGTGCCAGGTGCTCGCGGCGCAGCCCCTGGCGCAGGACGAAGGCGTTCTGCGCGCCAATAGCAACGATGAGGGAGAGGCCTGCGCCGAAGCCGGTGACCAGGGCGCTGAGGGTTGCAGTAGTTTCCACTTGCCTGACTTTAGGCCCGCTGGAATCATGAGTACAGCTAAACTTTCTTACCTCTATTAAGGACAGCTTAGGATGGATGCCACCACCGAGCAGCTGAGGACCTTGGCCGCTGTAATAGACCACGGAACGTTCGACCGCGCCGCCGCGGCGCTGCATGTGACGTCCTCTGCCATCAGCCAGAGGGTCAAGGCACTGGAACAGCAGACCGGACGCGTCCTGCTGCTCCGCACCAAGCCCGTCCGGCCAACGAAGTCCGGAAGCGTGGTGGTGCGGCTGGCCCGGCAGGTGGCCTTGCTGGAAAGCGAGGCCATGGACGAACTGGGGCTGGAAGGCGCGGGAGCCCGCCCGCGCATTCCGCTGGTCATCAATGCGGACTCCCTCGCCACCTGGGTGCTGCCTGCCCTGGTGGCTGTGGAGCGCGCAAGTTTCGAGATCAGCATCGACGATCAGGACCATTCCATCGAGCGCCTCCGGGAGGGAACGGCGATGGGGGCCATCACCTCAAACCCCGAGCCCGTGCAGGGGTGCACGGTCCGGCCGCTGGGCGTCATGCGCTACCGCGCCGTGGCCAGCCCGTCCTTTGCCGTGCAATGGCTGGCAGACGGTTTTACCGACGCGGCGTTGTCGCGGGCACCGGTGGTTGTGTTCAACCGCAAGGACGCCCTCCAGGACCGCTACCTTGAGGGCAGGCTGAAGTCCGCGGCCCAGTACCCGCCCCGCCACTTCGTTCCGTCATCGTCGGATTTCATGCGGGCGATCGAACTGGGGCTGGGTTGGGGCATGCTGCCGGATCTTCAGTCCACGCCGCTTCTCGACGCCGGCACGCTCACCGTGCTGGATAAGAGCGGGCATGTGGACGTTCCGCTGTACTGGCAGCAATGGTCCATCGAGTCTGCAACGCTGTCCCGGATCGCCGGTGCCTTGCAGGAAGCAGCGGCTGCCGGGCTGCGCTGACGGGGCGCTGGGCCCAGTTCCCCGAGCTAGGCCGCGAGCCGGCTCTTGACCTCGGCGGCTGAGGGGTTGGTCGCCGCGGTGCCGTCCGGGAACAGGACGGTGGGAACCGTGCGGTTGCCGCCGTTGATCTGCTCGACAAGTTCGGCCGTGCCGTCAACCTCTTCGATGTTGATCTCGGTGTAGCCGATTCCCTGGGCATCCAGCTGCTTCTTGAGCCGGTTGCAGTAACCGCACCAGGTGGTGGAGAACATGGTGATGGTGCCGTTTTCGGGGGTGAAGTCCACGGAAAGCTCCTCAGGTCTAGGCTCGTGCCTGTCAGTTTCGTCCAGTCAACGGTAACCCGTGCGCCGGTATTCCCCCGCTTGTGTTGCGGTGGCATGCTGGTGCCATGTGTGGACGCTACGTGATGGCCAGGGCGGTCGGGGACCTGCTGGCCGAATTCGACGCCGAACTCGAGAACGAAATGGAGATTCCGCCGTCGTGGAACCTTGCGCCCACGGACGATGCGCCCATCGTCCTGGAGCGGCTGATCGAGGGCGCCACGGTCCGCCAGCTGCACATAGCCCGCTGGGGGCTGGTGCCGTCCTGGGCCAAAGACCCTGGCGTCGGGCCGAAGATGATCAATGCCAGGAGCGAAACCGTGCTGGAGAAGCCTGCCTTCCGCAAGGCGGTGCAGGCCAGGCGCTGCGCAGTGCCTGCCGACGGCTACTACGAGTGGAAGCAGGGGGAGGGGCGCCGCAAACAGCCGTACTACGTGCATCCCAAGGAGGGTCCGGGAATGGTCTTCGCCGGCCTCTACGAGTGGTGGAAGGACCCATCCAAAGGGCAGGACGACCCCGCCCGCTGGATGCTCTCTATGTCCATCATGACGGCGGATTCACCGCCCGAGGGTGCCGAAGCCACGGTGTTCGGTGAGCTCACCGCGCTTCACGACCGCGTCCCGCTTCCCATGAGCCGGGACACCATGGCTGCATGGCTCGACCCACAGGTTGATGACGCCGCGGGGCTGGTGGACCTCGTCCGCTCCGGGGTCAAGGACGTGGCAGCAGGCTGGCGGGTGGATTCGGTGGGGCCCGCCGTGGGCAACGTCCGGAATAATTCGCCGGAGCTCATCGAGCCGGTCGAAGCGCTCTTCTAGCGGGGCGGACTCACAGGGTGACCCGACCGCCGTCGTCGACTCTCCATGTGGGGTTGAAGGCGATCTCCCACCGGAAGCCGTCCGGATCGGCGAAGTAGCCCGTGTATCCTCCCCAAGGCTGGGTCTTGGGGCTTGCCACGACGGCGGCCCCGGCGGATTCCGCCTGGGCCATCACCTCATCGACCTCGGCCGCGCTAGCCACATTGTGGCTGAGCGTGATGCACGGTACGGACGCGGGGGCATCCACAGCGGCTTCGGCCTGCATCTGCCCGGCGTCCCACAAGGAGAAGATGAGGCCGTGGTTGGCCTGGATGAAGATCACTTCGGGAAATTCACGGTGGACGGGCCAGCCTAGGCCCTCAACATAGAAGCTGCGGGAGGCGGCAACGCTTCGCACTCCCAGTGAAATAAAATCGACTCGGGGCTGCATGGTTCGATACTGTCATGGACATGCCCACAAATCACGGAGACGATAAAAGCGCCCAGGCTGACAGGGAGCAGCTCGCAGCTGTCCGGATCGCCGTGGACGAGGTTGATGACCAGATCGTCACGCTGATTGCGCGCCGTGAACGTCTGATCAGGATCGCGGGGACGCTCAAGGGCGATGACGCCGAGGTCCGGGCTCCCGGTCGCGTGGAACGTGTGATCGAACATGTCCGCGCCGCTGCCGAGAAAAAGGAAATCGACCCCGACATCGTGGAAACCACGTACCGGGCCATGATTTCGAAATTCATCGAACTCGAGATGAAGATCCACAACGAGAACGCCTGAGCAGGCGCCCCCGCAGGCACTGGGCAGCCCGCAGGCACTGGGCAACGACCGGGTGGTCGGGTCCCGTTGCGGTGTCTAAAGGGACTCTTCGACCGGCACGCCCGACTGGAATTCCCGCCCGTCGGCCTCGCTGAAGGCTGACATGAGGTGGCCCTTCTCCAGCCCGAGCACGGTGCTCATGGGGAATTTGCCCGTGATGGTGCTGCCCGAATGCTCGACACTCGTGATGTCGAAGTTCTCCTCGGTGCCGTCATGGCTGAACGAGTACATCGACACGGCCTCGCCGTTCATGAACTCAATTCCAAGCCTCCGTTGATGTGAGTAGTCCGGAGTTGCTGCCACGAGCCCCACTACGAAGGCGCCCGATCCTGGAATGTTGCCGTCAATATCAAATTTGGCCACCAGGATGGTGTCTTTGGCGGCGATGCTTACGTGCTTCAGGAGTGCGTCATTGGAACTCATGGCTCCATCCTGCCCCCTGAGCCGCTGTCCGTCCACACCCATCTAGGTTTTGCCGGAGGCCAGGCGTAGACTGTACTTATTCGAATACATATTCGAACCATCCAATATTTGCAGCAGCTTCACCTTGGTATCCGGAGGCACCCATGGGCATGTTCAGCGAGTCCGTGGAGGTCGCCTGCGGACTTGAAGGCCAGCCGGTGGAGCTGCAGTGGGGCGGCAGGACATATGCAGTCTGCGCCGAACCGGTCCACTGGTATGAGCGCCGCCAGTGGTGGGCCGAGGAACAGCGGGCTCCACTGGGCAGCGGGCCCGGACTCGTGGATCACGAGATCTGGAGAGTCCAGGTGGTGCCCAAGGAAAACCCTGCGGCCCCTGAACACCTGACACTTGATCTGGTCCGGCATACCGGCAGCGGGCGCTGGAGGCTGCTCCGGATCCACGACGCCCTCCGGCACAAGACAGCATGAGCTTCACGCACCTTCACGTTTCCACCGCCTTCAGCGCCCACTACGGTGTTTCCTGGCCCGACGAGCTCGCCCAGTCGGCGGCAGCAACAGGTGCAACCGCGCTTGCCTGCACTGACCGGGACGGCCTCTACGGGACGGTCAAGCATCTTAAGGCCTGCATGGCTGCCGGGCTGGACCCGGTGGTCGGCGTGGATCTCGCCGTTTTCGACGACGAGGGAGACCTCCGCACCCAGCTGTCCGGCCGCGTGGTGGTGCTGGCGCACGGCCACACCAACGGGGCCGGCTACAAGGCGCTCTGCCGGCTGGTTTCGGATGCCCATGCCCGCACAACGGGCAAGGCCGGGGGAGTGGTGCCGGTTGCGGTCACCCGCGCGGAGCTGGCATCAAGGGTCCTTCACCCCGATACCCTGAAGCCGGTGCTTAGCGTGCTGATCGGGCCGGATTCCGACGTCGGAAGGGCCATGGGCGGGCGCCGTTACCTCCGCCCCCGCACGCTCTTCAAGAGCTGGCTGGATGCCATGCCGGCGGGAAGCGTCGTCGCGGAGGTGGTCTCCCATCTCAGTGCCCCGGGAGAGCCCCTCAGCACCGCCCACGCCGTCCGCATGCTCAAACTCGCCCAGGAATACAGTGTTCCGGCGGTCCTCACCAACGCAGTGCGTTACTGTGCCGAGGACGGTGCCGCCACGGCCGATGTTCTCGACTCCGCCCGGACCTTGAAATCCCTGCCAGAACTGTCCGCCGCGCCGCTGCTCCAGCCCAACGGGCAGGGCTGGCTGAAGTCGCCTGATCAGATGCTGCAGCTGGGCAAGGAAATTATTCACGCCGCCGGCTATGGGGCGGCAGATCTTCAGGTCCTGCTCGCGCAAACGGAGGCGCTCGCCGACCGCTGCAGGATGGATCCCGTCACGGACATGGGCTGGAAGCAGCCCGTGGTGCCGGAGGCCTCTGTGATCGGCATCGAAGGAGATCCCCTGGCAGAGCTGGCCTTGAGGTGCGAGGCCGGTGTGGCGCGCCGGTTTCCCGGTATTTCCGGGAAGGCAGAGGCTGACATGCGCGCCCGGTTGGATCACGAATTGAAGATCATCTCCAACCTCGGCTTCGCCTCCTATTTTCTGACGGTGGCGGAGGTATCGAGGATGATCCTGGACATGGGGGTGCGGGCCGCCGCCAGGGGCTCGGGTGCGTCCAGCCTGGTGAACTACCTGATCGATATCAGCCAGGTGAACCCGCTGCAGCACGACCTCATTTTCGAACGCTTCCTGTCGCGGGACAGGGCCACCCTGCCGGATATCGACATCGACGTCGAAAGCGCCGAGCGGCACAACGTGTACCGGAAGATCTTTGACCGTTTTGGCGCCCAGCGCGTGACGCTCATGAGTATGCAGAACGGCTACCGTGCGCGGGGTGCGGTGCGGGACGCCGGAATGGCGTTGGGCATGGACGACGGCGATATTGGTGAGATCGCCAAGCAGCTGTGGCGGTTCTCCGCCCGCAGGTTCAGGGAAGCACTGGAAGAAAAGCCTGAGCTGCGTGAATTTGCTGACCGGGTGGAGCAGCGGGACTTTTCAGGCAACCAGCAACTGGACCTGCTCGTGGACCTCACTGAACGCCTGGACAGGCTTCCCCGCCACATCTCCATGCACCCCTGCGGCGTCATCCTCGGCGACGCGACCCTGCTGGACCGGACCCCCGTGCAGCCCAGCGGGCTGGGGCTGCCCATGAGCCAGTTCGACAAGCACGACATGGATCCCATGGGCATGCTCAAACTGGATGTGCTGGGAGTCCGGATGCAAAGCGCCATGGCCTTCGCCGTCCGGGAGATCATCCGGATACATCCCACCAAAGCTGATGTGGTGGCTGCCGGTGCCCACCCCGTGGGGCCAGACGGCAAAGGGCCCGACTACATCAGGGAGGACGGCCGCATCGATCTCAACGCGGTGCCGCTGGACGATGAGCCCACCTACGAGCTCATCCGGAGCACCCACACCCTGGGATGTTTCCAGATCGAATCACCGGGCCAGCGCGAGCTCGTGGGCAAGATGGCGCCGAGGGAATTCAACGATCTCATTATCGACATCTCCCTGTTCCGCCCCGGGCCCATGAAATCCGACATGGTGCGGCCGTTCCTGGAGCACCGGCACGGATTCGCGCCGGAGGTCTATCCCCATCCGGACCTCAAACCGGTCCTGCAGGAAACCCACGGGGTCACCGTGTTCCACGAGCAGATCCTCAAGACTTTCGACGTGATGACCGGCTGCGGGCTGGCACGCGCCGATGAATTCCGCCGCGCCCTGGGCAACGAGGAGCTTGAGCCGAAGGTGGAGGAGTTCTTCCGCCGGAAGGCCCGGGAGAACAACTACACCCCGGAAGTGGTGGACAAGGTCTGGGGAACCCTCAAGGCCTTCGGCAGCTTCGGGTTCTGCAAGGCCCACGGCGCGGCCTTTGCCGTGCCCACCTACCAGTCGGCGTGGCTGAAGGCGCATCATCCGGAAGCCTTCCTCGCCGGGCTGTGGGAGCACGATCCGGGCATGTACCCCAAGCGCCTCCTGGTTGCCGAAGCCCGCCGCCTGGGAATCCCCATTCTTCCGCTGGACATCAACCGCAGCGGCGCGGAGTACCGGGTGGAGCGCGTTGTTTCGGGGCCGGATCAGGGCAAACTCGGCATCAGGCTGAGCCTGAAAGGCATCTTCGGGCTCTCCGGTGCTGAACTGAAGCGGATCGTGGCAGGACAGCCATTCGACTCGCTGGCTGATCTGAGGGCTCGCTCCAGGCTGACAAAACCGAGCATCAAAAGACTGGCCCAGCTGGGCGCCTTCGACTCACTGCACCGGGAATCCGGCGGAGCAGCCAACCGGGCGGACCTTGTCCAGCATCTGCAGAACCTGCAGAACGGCCAACACCGGAAAGGGCCGGACATCATTGAGGGCCAGCTGGCCCTGCCCCTGGGTGACGTTGAACTGCGGAACGTCAAGGCAGAGCTCCCGCCGCCCACCATGATCGAGAACGTCAGGGCCGAGCTTGACCTGATGGCTGTTGATGTCAGCGAGCACCTGATGTCCAGCCACCGTCCGCTGCTGGACAGGTTGGGCGTCACCACGGCGGACCGGCTCCTCGGACTGAGGAACGGCACCGAAGTCCTGGTGGCCGGGGTCCGCATCGCCACCCAGACACCGCCCATGCGCGGAGGCAGGAGGGTGGTGTTCATCAGCATCGACGACGGCACCGGTTGCGTGGATTCTGTCTTCTTCCATGAGGCCCAGGAGAAGGCAGGACCTCTGCTGTTCGGTACCCGCCTGCTGCTTATCCGCGGAACCACACGGCGCACGGGCCCGCGGGGAATCAGCCTCAGCGCCAGCATGGCCTGGGACCTCAGCAAGATAGAGACGCTGCCTTTCCCGGGAAAGGAATCCGGCTCCCGTCCCGGACCGGGGAGCGGGGAGCCCGGCTCCGTTCCCGCCGAGTTCCGGACTCCCGGGCCGCTGAGCGGGATCGGCAGGAACCTGGCCATCACCGGCCTGGGCGGCTAAACGATCCCGCCCTGCCCGCGGGCCGCTTTGGCTGGCCTCAGCCGTAACCGATACGATTGACGAGGCTGGCTGTGGTCCCCGTATGCCACAAGCTACGAAGCCTTAACTTTGAATAGGAGACACCCGTGTCAGATGCCCAGCAGATCACCCTCATCGTCGAAGGCGAAGAGATGAAGGTGACTACCGGGACCACCGGCGCGGAACTCTTCTTTGAGCGCCGCGACGTGGTTGTGGCCCGCGTTGACGGCGAGCTGAAGGACCTTGACCAGCCGCTTCCCGAAGGTGCCGTGATCGAAGGCGTCACCATCGACTCCCCGGACGGTCTCAACGTGCTCCGCCACTCCACCGCCCACGTGATGGCCCAGGCGGTGCAGCAGCTGCGCCCCGACGCCAAGCTGGGCATCGGCCCGTACATCACCGACGGCTTCTACTTCGACTTCGACGTCGCGGAACCCTTTACCCCCGAAGACCTCCGGCAGCTGGAAAAGATGATGCTCAAGATCGTCAACCAGAACCAGAAGTTCGTGCGGCGCGTCGTGTCCGAGGACGAAGCACGCGAGGCGATGAAGAACGAGCCCTACAAGCTGGAACTGCTCGGCAAGAAGAACGACGCCGCGGAAGCCGGGGAAGGCGTCAACGTCGAGGTGGGCGCCGGCGACATCACCATCTACGACAATGTAGACCGCAAGAGCGGCGACAGCGTCTGGTGCGATCTGTGCCGCGGCCCGCACCTGCCCAACACCAAGCTGATCTCCAACGCGTTCGCCCTGACCCGTTCCTCGGCCGCCTACTGGCTGGGCAACCAGAACAACCAGCAGCTGCAGCGCATCTACGGCACCGCCTGGCCCACCAAGGACGCACTGAAGGCCTACCAGGAGCGCATCGCCGAGGCCGAGCGGCGCGACCACCGCAAGCTCGGAGCCGAGCTGGACCTCTTCTCCTTCCCGGACGAGCTGGGCTCGGGCCTGCCGGTGTTCCACCCCAAGGGCGGCATCATCCGCAAGGCCATGGAGGATTACTCACGCCAGCGGCACGTGGACGCCGGCTACGAGTTCGTCTACACCCCGCACATCACCAAGGGGCACCTCTACGAAGTCTCCGGCCACCTGGACTGGTACAAGGAAGGCATGTTCCCGGCGATGCACATCGACGCGGAACTGAACGACGACGGCACCGTGCGCAAACCCGGCCAGGATTACTACCTCAAGCCGATGAACTGCCCCATGCACAACCTCATCTTCCGTTCCCGCGGCCGTTCCTACCGCGAGCTGCCGCTGCGCCTGTTCGAGTTCGGTTCCGTCTACCGGTACGAGAAGTCCGGCGTGGTGCACGGCCTCACCCGGGTGCGCGGCATGACCCAGGATGACGCCCACATCTACTGCACCCGCGAGCAGATGAAGGACGAGCTCACCGGCACGCTGAACTTCGTCCTGGGCCTCCTCAAGGACTACGGCCTGGATGATTTCTACCTGGAGCTGTCCACCAAGAACGAGGACAAGTTCGTGGGCGAGGACAGCGCCTGGGAGGAAGCCACCCGCACCCTGGCCGAGGTCGCCGAGGCGTCCGGGCTGGAACTGATCCCGGATCCCGGGGGAGCCGCGTTCTACGGCCCGAAGATCTCCGTCCAGGCCAAGGACGCGCTGGGCCGCACCTGGCAGATGTCCACCATTCAGCTCGACTTCAACCTTCCGGAACGGTTCGAACTCGAGTTCCAGGCGGCGGACGGCACCCGCCAGCGCCCGGTGATGATTCACCGCGCCCTGTTCGGCTCCGTGGAGCGGTTCATGGGCGTCCTCACCGAGCACTACGCCGGAGCCTTCCCCGCGTGGCTGGCCCCCGTCCAGGTGGTCGGCATCCCCGTGGCGGAAACCTTCAACGACTACATGTTCGACGTCGTGGACCAGCTCAAGGCGGCCGGCATCCGCGCGGAGGTGGACATCTCCTCGGACCGGTTCCCGAAGAAGATCCGCACGGCCAGCAAGGACAAGATCCCGTTCGTGCTGATCGCCGGCGGCGAGGACGCCGAAGCAGGCGCGGTGTCCTTCCGCTTCCGCGACGGCAGCCAGGACAACGGTGTGCCGGTGGCAGAGGCGGTCCAGCGGATCGTGGACGCCGTCCGCAACCGGACCAGCTAGCCACGACGAGAGGCACACGTGCAGGAGAATACAGGCGCAGGCTATCCGGGCGACGCCGAGGTGACGGACGACTTTGGCCTCGCCGGTGTTCCGGACGCTTTCCAGCGCCTGTGGACTCCGCACCGCATGGCGTACATCAAGGGCGGGCAGCACCAGTACAAGAACCAGGACGACTGCCCCTTCTGCGTTGCTCCGGCCCGTACCGATGAGGAATCCCTGATCGTGTACCGCGGCCGCACCAGCTACGTGGTGCTGAACCTGTTTCCCTACAACCCCGGCCACCTG
>NZ_JBDGML010000052.1:0-41194 GCF_057655195.1 Arthrobacter sp. Soil_N43 | reverse complement strand
CGCCTTGCGGGGGCCCGAACGCCTGCCTGCGCCCGGGCGTGGCGCAGCGCTGGCTGCAGGTCCAGCGGTCCGGCGTGACATACGCACCACCGTAGGAGATGCAGTTTCCTGCCCGACAGGTCCGGACCGCCGTATGTGGATAGAGCGTCAGCGGTCTTTCGCGGGATCCGCCTGGACTGGCTGACCTGCCTGGCGTGGTTGCCCGGCAGGAAGGTGCGGAGCCGGCTCGTCGGCGGCCGGCCCTTGGCTGAGGGCACTGGCGCCGCAGACGGTGCTTTCGCTAACGATCACGGCAAGGACCCCCAGCCCGGCGTGGGCCGCGAGCACCGCCGGCAGGGAGCTGATCTGTGCCGGCGGGGTGTCCGGCAGCGCCACGGCAAGCCGCGAGGCCAAGAGTTCGGCTTCCGACTGGTTCCCGAAGTGGTGAATGGCCAGCCGGGCCTCCCCATGCGGCCTGGCCGCGGCCTCGGCCACCACGAGCTCCTCCAAGCGGGCAACAGCCTTCGCGGCGGAACGGATCTTTTCCAGCGGCACGATCTTGCCGCCGTCGACCGCGAGGATTGGTTTGATGGCCAACATGGTTCCCAGCAGGGAAGCGGCGGCCCCGATCCGTCCGCCCCGCCGCAGCTGTTCCAGGCTGGGGACGTAGAAGTACACCTTGGTCTTGGCGAGGCGTTCCTCGGCGAACCGCCGCACTTCCGCGGCGCTGCGCCCATCGGCCGCCGCCACGACCGCGCTTTGCACGGCCAGTCCCTGCGCCATGCCGACGGTCCGGGTGTCCAGCACCTCGACGGGAATGCCGACTCGGGCGGATGCGATCCGGGCGGAGTCTGCGGTGCCGGAGAGGTCGCCGGAGATGTGGATGGACACGACCGCCTCGTAGCCGTGCCGGGCGGCCGCCAGGTATGCCTGCTCAAACTGCCCGGGAGACGGCCGGGAGGTCTTGACCGGCGTCGCCGCGGCGAGGGCAACAGCGATGGTCTCGGCGATGTCGTCTTCGCCCTCACCGTAGATTTCGTTGCCCACCATGACCGGCATGGGCACCACCGCGAGCCGCCCGTCGAGGGAGAAGCCCCTCACCCAGTCAGCGGGAAGCGCGGCGGCGGAGTCCGTCACCACGGCGGTACGTACGACGACGGCGGGTTCCGCCGCGGACGGAACCCGTCCGGGAACGGTCGCTTGGCGCAGGCGGGCCAGGTGGTCCTTCAACCACAGCCAGGCACCGGGCTCACGGTCGATCACGGCACCTCCTGCGGTTCTGCCCGGCCGCCGGTATTACCGGCGGCCGGGCCCGGCTAGCGAGTTGGGCCCCGGCTAGGCCGGGACGATGTTCACCAGTTTAGGTGCACGCACAATGACCGTCCGGATACCGCGGCCGTCGAGAGCGCGCTGAACGTTTTCCGAAGCCAGCGCCAGTTCGCGCAACTCATCCTCGGAGATCGCCGGCGAAACCTCCAGCCTGTCCCGGACCTTGCCCTGGACCTGGACCACGGCCGTGATGGTGTCCTGCACCAGCAGGGCCTCATCGTGGGCGGGCCAGCCGGCGTTGGCAACCGAGGCCGGGTGCCCCAGGACGTTCCACATGTCCTCGGCTGTGTACGGAGCGAACAGGCTCAGGATCACGGCCACCGCTTCGGCAGCCTCCCGGACCGCGGGGTCCGCCCCGCCGGTACCGGAGGCTGCATCTATGGTTTTGCGGGTCGCGTTCACCAGCTCCATGAGCTTGGCCACGACAACGTTGAACTTGTTGTTGTCCAGCAGTTCCACGGCGTCCGCGATAGTCCTGTGCGTGACAGACCGCAGGGCGCGGTCGCCCGTGGTGACATCCACGCCGGGCTCGCTGGTCACGTCCTGCGCGAGACGCCAGGCGCGTGCCAGGAACTTTGCGGAGCCCGACGGCGAGACATCCGCCCAGTCGACGTCGTCCTCCGGCGGGGAGGCGAAGATCATGGTGAGGCGAACCGCATCCACGCCGAACTTGTCCAGCTGCTCGCCCAGGTCCACGCCGTTACCCAGGGACTTGCTCATGGCCTTGCCGCCGTTCAGCACCTGCCCCTGGTTCAGCAGCGCGCTGAAGGGCTCGTCGGCCGCGAGGAGGCCCATGTCATGGATGACCTTGGTGAAGAACCGGGCGTAGAGCAGGTGCAGGATGGCGTGCTCGACGCCGCCGACATACTGGCCGACCGGCATCCACTCGTTGATCTTTGCGGGATCGAACGGACCATCGGTGTAGTGCGGGGAGACGAAGCGCAGGAAGTACCAGGACGAGTCCACGAAGGTGTCCATAGTGTCCGTGTCCCGCTGGGCGGCGCGTCCGCAGTTCGGGCACTCGACGTTGACCCATTCGGCGGCCGCGGCCAGCGGGGAGGTGCCGCGCGGGGACAGCGCTTCGCCACGCAGGTCCTCGGGAAGCGTCACCGGCAGCTGGTCGTCGGGTACCGGCACTTCGCCGCACTCGGCACAGTGGATGATGGGGATCGGGGTGCCCCAGAAACGCTGGCGGCTCAGGAGCCAGTCGCGCAGCCGGAAGTTCACGAACTTCTCACCGGTGCCCTGCTCTTCCAGGATGCTGATGGCGGCCGGGATGGCCTCTGCCTTGGGCTTGCCGTCCAGCGGGCCGGAGTTGATCAGTGTCCCCTCCCCTGCCGTTGCCTTGCCGGAGACGCCGGGGTCCTCCTCGCCGGTGTCCAGCACCGCCCGTACCGGCAGGCCGAACTCCTTGGCGAAGTCGAGGTCGCGCTGGTCGTGCGCGGGAACCGCCATGATGGCGCCCGTGCCGTAGTCGGCCAGGACGTAGTCCGCGGCCCAGACAGGCAGCTTTTCACCGTTGAGCGGGTTGATGGCGTAGCGGCCGGTGAACACGCCGGTCTTTTCGCGCTCGGTGGACTGGCGTTCGATGTCCGAGAGGGCCTTGACCTTCTCGCGGTAAGCCATGAGGGCGTCATGATGTTCGGGGGTGACCAGATCCAGGGCCAGGTGCGCATCCGCCGCCACCACGAAGAAGGTGGCGCCGTACAGCGTGTCCGGGCGCGTGGTGAAGACGGTGACTTCCCGCTCCGCACGTCCGTCCGTGGCCTCGATCACGAAGCGTACATGCGCACCCTCGGAACGGCCGATCCAGTTTCGCTGCATGGCCAGCACCCGTTCGGGCCAGTGCCCCTGAAGCTCGGACATGTCATCCAGCAGCCGGTCCGCGTACTCGGTGATCTTGAAATACCACTGGTTCAGCGATTTCTTGGTCACGGCCGTGCCGCAGCGTTCGCAGGCACCGTTGACCACTTGTTCGTTGGCCAGCACGGTCAGGTCCTTCGGGCACCAGTTGACCGGGGAGTCCTTGCGGTAGGCAAGGCCGCGCTCATAGAAACGCTTGAACAGCCACTGGGTCCAGCGGTAGTACTCGGGATCAGACGTGTGCAGGCGGCGGGACCAGTCAGCCGAGATGGCATAGCGCTTGAACGACGCGGCCTGCGTATCGATGTTGGCGTAAGTCCACTCGCTCGGGTGCGCGTTGCGCTTGATCGCCGCGTTCTCGGCGGGAAGTCCGAAGGAGTCCCAGCCGATCGGATGCAGCACGTCGTAGCCCTGCTGGCGCAGGTACCGCGCGACGACGTCGCCCATCGCAAAGGCCTCGGCGTGGCCCATATGAAGGTCGCCGGAGGGGTAGGGGAACATGTCCAGGACGTAGCGGCGCTCCCGGGAGCCGTCGTCGGCGGGGGTGAAAACCTTCAGGTCCTCCCACACTTGCGGCCACCGGGCCTCCATGGCCGCGAAGCTGTAGACACCCTCCTCGGGGGCTTCGGCTCCACCTGCTGTTGTTCCGGTCTCGGTCTCCGGCTGAACGCTCACTGCTGCCCTCTTCTGTTCTGTCATGACGTCTGTCTGTCACAACGGTCTGATCCACTGCCGCCTGCCGGGGATGAGTCCCGGACACACAAAAGCCCCTCGACATGGAGGGGCGGCCGCTCGGTAGTCCGTAGTTCCGGGATACCGGGCGGCTAGCTAAGCAGGAGGATCGCACGCATAGACCTACTCTAGCGTCTCCGCAGGATTCGTGCTGAAACAGTCGCGTCCGGACGCGGTCCCCGGATGGCGTTGCGGGCAACGGAAAAGCCATTGCCAAACCGCGGAAGCGGGTCCACCATTTCAACAAAGCGTATGGGGGTATGGCGAAGGTCTCGGCTTGAGGAGCCTGCAGTGGACCGTTTGCCCGTTTCCCGAACGAATCATCCCGCAGAATCCTGCCGCGCCCCGGGCGGCCCGCATGTCTTTGAGTCCGCCGTCTTTGAGTCCGCCGTCTTTGGGTCCGCCGTCGTTGGGTCCGCCGGACTTCCCCGCTCATAACCGCACCAAAATCCCCCATGGAGAAAGGCAACCGAGATGTTCCAGCACAAGAGACGCCTCACTGCAGTCGGTTCAGTGCTCATGCTGTTTCTGGCCACATTCACATCAACGTCCGGGGCCGCGGCGGCCGCCAAGGCAGCTGCGCCGGAGCTCTGCGGGCCGGGGTCCGCCATCAGGTTTGACCGCTCTGCTTTCCCCAAGGAACCGAAAATCGACAACGAGTGGTTCCCACTCAAGCCGGGCATGCAGTACACGACCACCGGCACTGTTAAGACCGCCACCGAGACCACAGTGCGGACGGTCGTCCACACCGTGACAGGCCTCACCAAAGTCGTGGGGGGCGTGAAGACTCTCGTGATGTGGGACAGAGACTACAGTGACGGCGAGCTCGTGGAGTCCGAACTTGCCTTCTTCGCCCAGACCAGGAAGGGCGACGTGTGGCTCTTCGGGGAGTATCCGGAAGAGTTCGAAAACGGCAAGTTCGTGGGCGCGCCCAGCACGTTCATACATGGGCTCGACAAGGCGCAGGCGGGAATTGCGATGAAGGCCAAGCCCCGGATCAATGCTCCCCACTACGTCCAGGCCTACGCTCCGGAAGTGGATTTCCTGGACTGCGGTGACGTCCTGAAGAAGCACCAGCAGGTCCGGGTCCCCACCGGCCACTACAAAGATGTGCTGGTCATTGACGAATACAATCCGCTCGAGCCGGCCAGCGCTGGCCACCAACGGAAGTTCTACTCGGAAGGCACAGGGCTGGTTAAGGTGACGGCCGTCGGCGGCGTGGAACGGGAAACCATGGACCTCGTCAAGATCAAGAAGCTCAGCGACGACAAGCTGCGGGAGATCAACCGGCAGGCACTCAAGATCGACAAGCATGGGTACACGGTCAGCAAGAAGGTGTACGCCAAGACGCCGCGCGCCGAGGTCTCAGCGCCGGAGGACGATGACTGAGTCACGACTGAGTGATTCGTGAGTGACGACTGAGTGACGGCAACGGCCCCGGACCCGTGGCTTCCACGGATCCGGGGCCGCCCGGGGGCCGGACCCGGAAGGGGCCAGGCGCGGAACTACCTCACGGCAGCGCTATTTCACGTCCTCGTCCACCCAGTCCATGGACTTGGTCACAGCCTTCCTCCACAACCGCAGCTGGCGGTCCTGCTCCGCCTTGTCCATCGTCGGCTCCCAGCGCTTGTCCTCGGACCAGTTGGCGGACAGCTCGCCGAGGTCTTTCCAGAACCCGACGGCAAGGCCAGCGGCGTAGGCTGCGCCGAGGGCGGTGGTCTCAACGACCTTCGGCCGGATCACGGGGACACCCAGGATGTCCGCCTGGAACTGCATGAGCGCGTCGTTGGCCACCATGCCGCCGTCGACCTTCAGCTCAGTGAGCGGAACGCCCGAGTCGGCGTTGACCGCATCGAGCACCTCGCGGGTCTGGAAGGCGGTGGCCTCCAGCGCTGCCCTGGCAATGTGGTTCTTGTTGACGAACCGCGTGAGGCCCACAATGGCGCCGCGTGCATCGGACCGCCAGTACGGAGCGAACAGGCCCGAGAAGGCAGGAACAATGTACACGCCGCCGTTGTCCTTCACGGATGCCGCCAGGGTTTCCACCTCCGGTGCGCTGCTGATCATGCCAAGGTTGTCGCGCAGCCACTGGATGAGCGAGCCGGTGACGGCGATGGAGCCTTCCAGGGCGTAGTGCGGCGCGGCGTCCCCGAGTTTGTACCCGACCGTGGTCAGGAGGCCGTTCTTGGAGTGGACGATCTCCTCGCCGGTGTTGAAGATGAGGAAGCAGCCGGTGCCGTAGGTATTCTTGGCCTCGCCCGTCTCGAATGCCGCCTGGCCGAACGTGGCAGCCTGCTGGTCCCCGAGGATGCCCGCGACCGGAACCTCTCGCAGCAGCTGGGACGTGTGGACGGTGCCGTAGACCTCGGAGGAGGACTTGATGGCCGGCATCATGCTGGCGGGGACGCCGAAGATGCCCAGAATCTCCTCGTCCCACTGCAGGGTGTCCAGGTCCATGAACAGGGTCCGGGAGGCGTTGGTGACGTCGGTGACGTGTACTCCGCCGTCTACACCGCCGGTCAGGTTCCAGAGCACCCAGGCGTCCGTGTTGCCGAAGACCAGGTCCCCGGCTTCTGCTTTCGCCCGGGCGCCGTCCACATTATCCAGGATCCACTTGATCTTGGTGCCGGAGAAGTAGGTTGCCAGCGGCAGGCCCACCTTCTGCTTGAAGCGGTCCGGCCCGCCCTCCCTCGCCAGTTCATCCACAATCGGCTGGGTCCGGGTGTCCTGCCACACGATTGCGTTATAGACGGCCTTGCCGGTGGTCTTGTCCCAGACCACCGTGGTCTCGCGCTGGTTGGTGATGCCAACGCCGGCGATGTCATGCCTGGTCAGGTTCGCCTTGGACAGTGCGGAGGCGATCACCTCCCGGGTGTTGTTCCAGATCTCTGCCGGATCGTGTTCCACCCAGCCTGCCTGCGGGAAGATCTGCTCGTGCTCCATTTGTCCGGAGGAGACGATGTTGCCGGAATGGTCGAACACGATGGCCCGGGTGCTCGTGGTGCCCTGGTCGATGGCGATGATGTATTGGCTCATGATGACGTCCTTGTCGTTGTGGAGTATGTCTGGGCGTGGGTGAGGTCGTGGGTCAAGTACTGCTGAGATTCAGTGGCGCCGTATTTGCGGATCACGTAGCTGCGGTGAAGACGATCGGGAGCAGCCCGGCGAGGCCTGCCAGTGTTCCACCGATCAGCGGCCCCACCACGGGGATCCATGAGTAGCTCCAGTCGCTGGAGCCCTTGCCCTTGATGGGCAGCACGGCGTGCGCGATGCGCGGTCCGAGGTCACGGGCGGGGTTGATGGCGTAGCCCGTGGGACCGCCCAGGGACACGCCGATGCCGACGACCAGGAGCGCCACGGCCAGTGGGCCGAGCCCCGAGGGGGTGCCGCCGAAGGTGAGGATCACGAAGACCAACACGAAGGTGCCAATGATTTCAGTGACCAGGTTCCAGGGCGTGGAGCGGATGGCCGGGCCCGTGGAGAAGACCCCGAGCTTGCTGGCCGGTTCAGGTTCGACATCGAAGTGCTGCTTGTGCGCCAGCCACATGACCACCGCGCCGAGGAAGGCCCCGAGCATTTCGCCGCCGAAGTACGTGAACGTGGACGCCGCGTCCACCGGAACGCCCGGAGCGTACTCCTGCTTGCCGTTGACCAGCAGGCCGAGGGTGACCGCCGGGTTCAGGTGGGCGCCGGACCTGGCGGCAACAAACACGCCGGCGAATACGGCGATGCCCCATCCCCAGGTGACCATCAGGAACCCGCCGTTATTGCCCTTTGTTCCCTTGAGCGCGACGTTGGCCACGACGCCGCAACCCAGCAGAGTAAGCATCGCGGTTCCGAAGACTTCGGAAAGAAAAACCAATCCAAGAGACATCTTTGACTCCTTGTTTCTGTTGTGGGTCCTTCGCGAGTTTGAAGGACGGTGTGCCGCCAATGCTTTGGCCTTGGCGGCGGCTGGGACCGGTCGGCTGCGTGACCTGTCCCGGCACGTGTCCGGGCTGCCCTGCCCGGGCACTGGGCCTTAGGCGACCAGGCTGTGGACCTCGACGCCGTGGTACCGCTTGAGCACCTCCTCCGCGTGGTGGATCTCGGCGGCGCGCTCTGACGCGTCCCAGCCCAGGGGTTCCGCCAACGTGTCCGCGACCTCGTTCAGCAGCTCGCCGGTGACCAGACCGCGGAACGCCAGCGACGTCCGGCGGACCAGTACATCCACGAGGTGGCCGACCTGCTCATGTGCCGCCATGAATTCCAGCTCCCGGACGCTCAGTTCCCGGGTTGAACGGAGCAGGCTGTCGGGCCCCCCGTCGAGGTACCGGATGACGTCCTCTGCGCGGGTGCCGTATCTGGTCAGCAGGCCTGTGACCCTGTCGGCGTCGCGGGAGCCGGTCATGTGCGCCTTGATCCATTGCTGGACCCCGGCATCAGAGTCCGGGAAGCCGGCCCCGCCGCCGATGGCGAGTTTCGCCGTCGAAACTTTCCGTTCCATCCCCAATTCGGCGAGGACGTCGTTGCTCAGGTGTTCCGCCAGTGCCCGGAACGTGGTCCATTTGCCTCCCACAAGGCTGAGAACGACGGCGCCGCTGCCGCCGGCTTCCGGGGCACGCCGCTCGATGCGGTAGTCGCGGGAGACGAAGCCGGGCTGGGTGGCGTCGTGCCGTGGAAGGGGACGGACACCCGAGAAGGTGTAGACGATCTGTTGCCGGTTCACGGCGATGTCGGGGAAGACGTGGCCGATGAGGTCGAAGAAGTAGTCGATCTCGTCTTCGGTGCACACGGCGTCCTCGGACATGTCGGCGTCCACGTCCGTGGTGCCCACCAGGACGCGGTCGCCCATCGGGTAGATCAGGACGATCCGGCCGTCCGTGTGCTCAAAGAAGATTTCGCGGCCGTTGCACGCAGCCAGCAGGCCGGGGTGGTCGAGGACGATGTGGGAGCCCTTGGTGCCGCCCATGAAGGATGACGGCGCACCCATCGCCTGGTTGGTGAGGTCGACCCAGGCGCCCGTGGTGTTGATGATGATGTCCGCGGTGAAGTCGAAGAGCTCGCCTGTCAGTTCGTCGCGGAGCTCCACCGTGCTTGAGCCCGCCGAGGCGGACTTGACCGAGGCCAGCGAGAGATAGTTGCTGGCACGCGCGCTGCCTTCCGCCTTCACGGCGCCGGCCTTCTCTCCGTCTTGGAGGACGTCCAGAGTGAGTCGCTCCGGGTTGTGGACGGAGGCGTCGAAGTATGTGGCCGTGTATTTGACCCCGGGGTGCAGCAGCGGCAATTCAGCCAGCGCCTTCTTACGGCCGCGGAACTGGTGGCGGGGGACGCTGCCGCCGTCGCGGGAGAAGGAATCGTACAGGCTGAGCCCGAGCTTGATGAGGAAGGCACCGCGTTCTTTGGGCTTGCCGTGTTGCTTGTGCGTCAGGAAACGCAGCGGCGCTGCGAGGACCCCGGAGAAGGTGCTGAAAATCGGAATGGTGGTTTGCAGCGGCTTGACGTAGTGGGGCGCGATCCGCAGGAGGCGGTTCCGTTCCACCACGGATTCCCGCACGAGGCGGAACTCGCCGTTTTCGAGGTAGCGGATGCCGCCATGGATCATGTGCGAGGATGCGCCGCTGGCGCCCTGGCAGTAGTCGCCGCGCTCCACGAGCGCCACGTCGACGCCCTGCAGGGCCAGGTCGCGGAAGGTGCCGACGCCGTTGATGCCGCCTCCGACGATCAGCACACGGGCGTTGGGCCTCTGCCGCAGGCTGGCCACGGATGCACGCGCTGTACGGTGCGCTGCACTGGAGGTGAACGGATGGCCGGATGAATCCTTGAGTCCCAAAACTGCTCCTTTGGGTTTGGTCCTTGGGCTGTTACAAACGGCTCGCTGTGGAGCGGACCGCCTTTCATCACCTATTCTTCGAAGCAATGGAAAATGTCGTCAAGCACAATGCACAAACGTGCAGAACGGAGCAGTGATGCCGCGTCCGCGCCATTCCGAAGCCCTTCGGGCAGCCCAGCTCTATTACCTCCAGGACCTGACCATGGACGCCATAGCCCGTGAACTGCGCACGTCCCGGTCCACGGTTTCCCGGCTTCTTTCGACCGCCCGCGAAACGGGACTGGTGCAGATTCAGATCCGCAGTCCGCTGGATACCGGCCCCGAACTGGAGCGGCTGATCCGTTCCCAATACGGTGTGGATGTTCACGTGGTACCGGTGCTGGACACGCTGAATGAGGCGGAAACACTGGACCGTGTGGCAATGCAGGCCGCCCGGACCATCGGCCCTCTCGTGGATTCGAACGCCATCATTGGCGTGGCGTGGGGTGCCACGCTCAGCGCCGTCAGCCGGCACCTCACCCGGAAGATCACCCATGACACCATCGTTGTGCAGTTGAACGGTGCGGGCAATATGCAGACCACGGGAATCACATACGCGAGCGACATCATGCGCCGCTTCGGCAGCGCCTACGGTGCGCGCGTTGAGCAGTTTCCCGTGCCGGCCTTCTTTGACCACGCAGCGACCAAGACCGCCATGTGGAATGAGCGCAGCGTTCAGCGCATCCTGGATCTGCAGTCCCGAATGAGCATCGCAATTTTCGGCGTTGGATCCGTGGACGCGGACTACCCCAGCCACGTGTACGCTGGCGGCTACCTCGACGAGGACGACCTGAACGTACTGGCCAGCTCCGACGTGGTGGGGGACGTGGCGACGGTGTTTTTCCGGGCCGACGGTTCCTCCGACGGGATCACGCTGAACGAACGGTCCACCGGACCTTCGCTTGAGCAATTGCGGCAGGTCCGCCGGCGGATCTGCGTGGTGTCCGGCGCGTCCAAGATCAACGGGCTGCGTGGAGCACTGGCAGCGGGCCTTGCCACAGACCTGATCCTGGACGAGGCGTCCGCCCGCCGCCTGGTCAGTTTCGACGGAGGCAGTTGAACGGCACAGTCCGCGCCTCCAGCTTTCACGGCGCGGCGGACTGGGAACCTGCCGGCGCCGCCGCCGATTGTTCCGGCGCGGCGACTGCCTTGGCGGTGGCCGGCACTGTGGTTGGTTCGGGTTCCCGTTCCGGTTCCTTTACGGACTCCTGCGTGCCCTGGGTGGGAACAGGCATTGGAACCGGCGCAGAGCTCGGTGCGGCCCTGCGCGTAGGGGTGGGAGTTGGCGCAGCAGAAGCAACAGGAGCCGGTGCCGTCGGCGCAGGGGCCGGCTTTGCAGGAGCCGGTGCAGGGACAGCGGCCGAGGGCGAGGAGGACTTCCTCTTTGACGCGGTCCTCTTCGGCGTTTCAGCCTCATGGTCCGCCGCCTCGTGGTGGTGGCTTTCTGTGACGGGGACCGCCCACGCTGGTTCGTCCGTCGTCCTGCCGGCTTTCCGATAGTCCGTCAGTGCCATGTCCGCGAAGGGTTCCGCCTGGCGCAGTGGCAGCAGCGTCCATTTCTCGGGATCCGTGTGGCGGCCGTTCAGAACCGTTTCGAAATGGAGGTGGCAGCCTGTTGATGCACCGGTGGTTCCGACCTTGGCAATGACTTCGCCGACCTGTACCGACTGGCCCTTCCTGACGGCGATGCCTTCAAGGTGGTTGTAAGTAGTGATGAGGCCGTTGCCGTGATCGACTTCCACCCTGTTGCCGCCACCCCATCGATGCCATCCCACTGCACGCACAACGCCGGCATCCACGGAGTAAACGCGTGTTCCGCAGGCGGCGGCAAAGTCCAAACCCCAGTGAAACTCCCCTGCCGAGCCCGTGATCGGACTTTTCCGCAACCCATAGCGTGAGCTGCGATGCAGAACTTCAAGTGGCGCCCTCAGGGTTCCTGCTGAGGGGCGCCGCCGTTGGGCCTGAGCCGCATCGAGTTTCCTGACCACTTCCTTCGGCTTGGTAAGGACTTCGGTCCGGCTGTAGGACAAAACTGCCCTCGCCGGGGCCGAGACAGCGGCGGCGCCGGGAACTGCGTCCCGCCCAGCCACCACAACCGTAGAGCCGAACCTTGATGTGACCGATACGGCCTGGGGCCCCTGGGCCGCCACCTCGCCGGAAGGAAGAACGGAGCCGCTGCCGTGGATTCCAACGGCATGTGCCGCAACGACTGCGGTGCCGGCCACGGCCAGCCGAATGGCGTGTCGACGATGCTTAGCAGCGCGCCGGGCAGCGGCCTGTGCCAGATGTTTTGCCAACGGAATCTCCCCCATGAAGGCCGCCTGGATGCTGCTGCGTGGCGGTCGTTTCTACCATGGGACCATGATGGGCAGGCCGGTGGAATCGAGTTAGCCGCGTATGTGGATAAGCTCGGACAATCTTTCCCTGAGCGTCTCGCAAACTGCGCAAATCTTCGCACAATGCTGAGCAAGCCCGGCGAGGAGACGGTGCTCGGGCTGAGGCTCAGGTGCCGCAGAAGGTCCGGTAGGTGCCGAAGTCCTCCGGGGCGGCGGCGGCGTAGCGCTCGAGGCCGGGGCGCTCGTCAAAGGGCGAGGCCACCGCGGCCAGGAGCCGCTTGAGCGGATCCAGGTCGCCTTCGGTGGCGGCGGCGAGAGCCTCCTCCACCAGATGGTTTCGGGGAATGTATGCGGGGTTGACCCGGTCCATCGCATCGGCGTCCGGATCCAACGCGCGCCAGCGCTCAGCCCAGGCATCGAACTCCGCCGGTTCGGAGAACAGGCCCCGCACAGGTTCGGCCTGGCCGCGGGCGGCCCTGCCGAGGCGCCGGAAGAACGAGGTGTAGTCCACCTGACCCTCCTGAAGGAGAGCCAGAATGTCGTCGATGAGAGGCGACGCCACGTCGTCGTCGAGGCCCTCCTGCAGTCCGAGCTTGGCCTTCATTCCCGCCGACCAGACGGCACTGTACTGCCTGCGGAATTCGCCGAGTGATTCCACAGCAAATTCCACCGCCTTCTCCTGGTCGTCGTGGAGGAGGGGAAGGAGCGACTCGGCGAGCCGGGCAAGGTTCCACTCGGCCACCACCGGCTGGTTGCGGTAGGCGTAGCGTCCGCCCTCATCGATGGAACTGTAAACGGCGGCCGGGTCGAAGGCCTCCATGAAAGCACACGGGCCGTAGTCGATGGTCTCCCCCGAGATGGTCATGTTGTCCGTGTTCATGACCCCATGCACGAACCCCACCAGCATCCAGCGGGCCACGAGCGACGCCTGGGCGGCCACCACCGCCTGGAACAGGGCGCCATAGCGGTCTTCGGCCTCCATCGCGGCCGGGTAGTGACGGGAGATTGCGTAATCGGCAAGGCGGCGCACGAGGCCCACGTCGCCCGTGGCCCGGGCGTACTGGAAGCTGCCAACGCGCAGATGGCTTCCCGCGACCCGGGTGAGCACGGCCCCGGGGAGGACCGTCTCACGCTGCACCGGACGCCCCGTGGCCACTACGGCGAGAGATCGTGTGGTGGGAATCCCCAAGGCGTGCATCGCCTCGCTGACGACGTATTCGCGCAGCATCGGACCGACTACCGCCCAGCCGTCACCGCCCCGGGCGAACGGTGTGCGTCCCGAGCCTTTGAGGTGAATGTCGCGCAGCTGGCCGTCCGCATGCGCCAGCTCCCCCAGCAGGAGTGCGCGTCCGTCGCCGAGGCGGGGGGCGTACCAGCCAAACTGGTGGCCGGCGTAGGCCTGCGCCACTGGAGTGGCCTCCGCGGGGACTGCGGTCCCGATCAGCAGACGCAGGCCGTCCGGACTCCGGAGGAATGCGGGGTCCAGGTCCAGCTCGGCCGCGAGTGGTTCGTTGAGCACCAGCAGTTGCGGGTCCGGAGCCTCTTCCGCCCGCCAAGGAATGGCCAACTCCGCGAACTCCCGGGCGAAGCGGCCACCGAAGGTGACGGCTGACTGCGCTGTGTCACTCATCTCTCAAGGATACCGGCGCCACGGCCACCGGGGTGGCGAACCGGACTCCGCGCGGCAGCCCGGCCGTATCGGTAGAGTCATAGCCATGACTACCTCACCCCGGCTCAGCCTGAACAACGGCGTGCTGATCGACCAGTTGGGATTCGGCCTGTACAAGGTCCCGCGGGACGAGACAGCAAAGCTGGTAACCATGGCCCTCGAAGCGGGATACCGGCACTTCGACACTGCAGCAATGTACGGCAACGAATCGGGCGTCGCGCGCGGCATCGTTTCCCTGTACGGCGTGGAGGCCGTGCGGGGCGGCTCCGGAGAATCTTCACCACCCACGTCTCGGGAAGACCTGTTCATCACCACGAAGGTCTGGAATGACGACCAGGGCTACGACGCCACGCTGCGGGCCTTCGACACCTCGATGATCAATCTGGGGTTGGAATACGTGGACATGTACCTGATCCACTGGCCGTGCCCTCGGCGTGGACTGTTCCAGGAAACCTACCGTGCACTCGAAACGCTCTACCGGGAGGGCAAGGTACGGGCGATCGGTGTCTGCAACTTCCAGCCGCAGCATCTGGACCGCCTCCTGGAGACCGCCGAGGTAGTGCCTGCCGTCAACCAGATCGAACTCCATCCCTGGCTGCAGCAGGCGGAACTGAGGGAAAAGCACCGCGGGCTGGGCATCCTCACCGAGGCCTGGAGCCCGCTCGGCCGCGGGCAGATCCTTGAGGACCCGGACATCCTGGCGCTCGCCGCCGAGCACAAAGTTTCGGCGGCCCAGATCATTCTGCGGTGGCACCTGCAGCTGGGAAACGTCGCCATCCCCAAGGCAAGCTCCTGGGACCGGATCCGCCAGAACCTCGACATTTTCGACTTTGAGCTCTCCGCCCTGGACATGGCGGACATCGCCGGCCTGGACCGCGGCCACCGTACCGGCTCCCACCCCGACAACGTCAACTAGGATTCCCCCACCAATGAAAACAGCAGACTCCGAGCCGTCCACCACGCCGTCCCTCTTCAGCGGCGGCCTTGCCGCCCGGACCAGGGCCTCCGAGGTCGACCTCGCGGGCGGCACTGTGGCGTACTGGACCTACGAGCCGGTCCGGCCCACCCCGGAGACACGCACCATCCTGGTCATCCACGGCTTCCGCGGCGACCACCACGGGCTGCTGCGGGTGGCGGACCAGCTGCCCGAAATGCGTCTGGTCATGCCCGACCTTCCCGGTTTCGGCAGCTCTGAGGCATTTGCCGACGGCGAACACAGCGTCCGCCGGTACGGGCAGTTCATCAGCGACTTCATGGAGGCCCTCGGCCTGGGCCCGGACACGGTCCTGCTGGGGCACTCGTTCGGATCCATCATCGCCGCCCACTTCGTGGCCGAGCGTCCGGACGCGGTCCGGCCGCTGATCCTGATCAACCCGATCGCAGCGCCGGCCTTGGAGGGCCCCAAAGGCCTCATGACCAGGCTCGCGGTGCTGTACTACCGCCTCGCCGCGCGCCTCCCCCGCCGCATGGGCCTGCAGCTGCTGCGCAGCCGGCTCATTGTCCGGGTCATGAGCGTGGCCATGGCGAAAACCAAGGACAAGGAGCTCCTGCGGTTCATCCACGGGCAGCACAACGCCTACTTCAGCGCCTTCGCCAACCGCGAGAGCCTGCTGGAATCCTTCACGGCATCCGTCAGCAGCAATGTCACAGAGGTGGCAGGCAAGCTCGCGCTGCCTGTCCTGCTGGTGGCCGGGGAAAAGGACGAAATCGCACTTCTCCGTGACCAGCACAAACTCGCCGGCTCCCTGCCGGACGGCAGGCTGGAGGTGATTCCCGACGTCGGGCATCTGATCCACTACGAAACGCCGGAACCCGCCGCGGGTTTCATCCGCCGCTTCCTTAAGGACCACGCTGCGTGAAAATTGTTATCGACGCCCGCTTCACCCGGACGGACCACCATGACGGCATCAGCCGCTACGGTGCCAGCCTCATCGCCGCAACCTCAAAAATCGCGGACGTGTCCATGCTCATCAGCGACCCCCGGCAGCTCGCCCTGCTACCCGACGTGCCCTACACCCTGATCAACAGCCCGCTCTCCCCCGGGGAACTATTCGTTGCGAGGACGGTGAACACGCTCGGCGCCGATGTGGTCGTCTGCCCCATGCAGACCATGGGCACGTGGGGGCGGAAGTACGGCCTGGTGCTGACGCTGCACGACCTCATCTACTACGAACACCCGGCCCCGCCCGGCTTCCTGCCGGCACCGGTCCGCATCCTGTGGCGGCTCTACCACAAGGCGTTCTGGCCCCAGCGGCTGCTGCTCAACCGCGCAGACGTGGTGGCTACCATCAGCCGCACCACCGAGGCACTGATGGCCAAGTACCGGCTGACGAACCGTCCGGTCCGGATCGTCAGCAACGCGCCGCAGCCGGCGCAGCTCCCCCGCGACCCGGAGGCGGGCGCCGACAAGACCCTCCTCTACATGGGCTCGTTCATGCCGTACAAGAACGTCGAGACCATGCTTGCCGGGATGGCGGAGCTGCCCGGTCATACACTGCATTTGCTCAGCCGGATCACCCCGCAGCGCCGGGCCGAGCTGGAGGCCCTGATCCCCGCGGGCGCCAAGGTGGTGTTCCACGACGGCGTGACCGACGACGAGTACACTGCCCTGCTCAAGCGCACCACCGCCCTGGTCAGCCTGTCGAAGGCCGAAGGCTACGGACTGCCGCTCGTGGAGGCCATGGCGCTGGGCACCCCTGTGATCGCCAGCGATATTCCGATCTTCCGCGAAGTGGGCGCCGACATCGCCAGCTACGTGGATCCGGATTCACCGGCGGCCTTCGCCGCCGCTGTGCGCAGCCTCGACGACGTCCGGCACTGGCGGGACGTGTCACGGCGTTCGGTCCAGCGGGCCCGCGACTTCAGTTGGGACGCCTCAGCGCGGCAGCTGGTGGGCGTGGCGGCGGAAGTCATGGCCCTGCGGGGCAAGAAGCAGCACCGCTAGAGGACGTCCACGCCGTCCAGCCTCAGCTGGACGGGATCGTCGGTGCGCTTCGCCGCGCTGGCGGCCTTCACCGCCCGAAGGACCCGGGTCACGGTGCCGGCCTGGCCATACGGAATGAAGAGCAGCGTCCGGACGTCCTCACTTCCGGCATCTGCCGCCAGCTTCCCTGCCGCCTTCGCTGCGGAAGGAGGCTGTCCCGTCAGCAGCGGCGCCGGGCCGGCAACGCGCAGTTCCACGCCTTCCGCCTTCAGCCGTCCGGTGACGGCCGCCGTGAAGTTCCCGACGGCGGTGCGGCCGCCGGTCACGGACGCGACGCGTACCGCCGGCGGAAGCTGCAGTTCCGTGCGGAGCCCCAGTTCGCGCTGCGCATAACCCGCGGGATCCCACCGCAGCAGCGCACCCACGGCGGCAGTGTCGTCCGCCGTGATGACCACCACCCCGCCCTCCGCTGCGGGCCGCACCAACGCCGCAGCGTTGAACCAGCGCCGCACGGCGTCCTCCCCCGCCCGGAGGTTTTCGCGCCGCAGGAGGGAGTCGCCGTCGAGCAGCAGGGCCGCTGCGTACCCGCCGTCAGCCACCGGCTCGGCGCCGACGGTGGCCACCACGAGCGATGCGGCGTCCGGAACGCCCGCTTTGACGTGGTCGCCCGAGGACGTCACCACGGGTTTCCCCGGGAAGGCCCGTCCCAGTTCCTCCGCGGTGCGCAGCACCCCGGTGGCGCCGCGCCGCAGATGAGTGTTGTTGCAGTGGCCGCACCGCCATGCCGGGGCCGGGGCTGAACACCACCGGCACTGCGGCACGGCCGAACTGCCCGAGGCTCCCGCAATGGCCAACGGACCCTGGCATGACTGGCAGCGGGCCGGTTCACGGCACCGGTCGCAGACAAGGGACGGCGCGTAACCGGAGCGTGCCACCTGGACAAGGACTGGGCCGCGTTCCAAGCCATCCTTGGCGGTCCGCCAGGCCGCGCCGGGCAGACGTGCAATCCGGGCAAGGGGGTCGCGTTCCTGTTCAAAGCTGTCGGCGGTGTTGAGGACGCGGGGAACGGTCCTGCGGACCACGGGGCGTGCGGCGTCCACGGGCATGGCCCAGCCCGCGTCCACGAGGCGCTGCGCCTCCGTGCTGCGGAAGTGCCCGGCCAGCAGGCAGGCGGCGCCGTCCTGCTCTGCGCGGAGCAGCAGCACTTCCCTGGTGTGGGCGTAGGGAGAGCGCTGCTCGATGTGGAGGTCGTCGCCGTCGTCCCAGCACACCACGAGGCCGAGGTCCCGGACGGGCGCATAGGCCGCCGAGCGCGTGCCCACGGCCACGCCGGCAGTGCCGTTGAGCACCTGGAGGTAGCTGCGGTAGCGCGGCGTCTGGCCATCGTCCGCCGTGAGCCTGGCGACGTCGGAGGCCGGGAGGAGCTCCTCCAGGGCCGCCTGGACGCGCTCGAGGTCCCGGTAATCCGGCACCACGACAACCGCGCCGCGCCCGGACTGCCGGACCGCCGCCACCGCCTCCGCGATCAGCCTCGGCCACCCGCCGGGGCCGAAACCCTGCAGGGCGCTGAGCACGGCCCGCGGCGATCCGCCCCCGTTAAGGTGGCGCAGGAAGGCGCTCCCGTTCCGGTATTCCGCCCAGGCAGGCCCGGGTGCTTCTGCGCGCACTGACTGTGTCGCCGCCCCTGGGGCAGGCTGCCCGCCCGGTTCGTCGGCCGCGGGTTCTTTCTCCACCTTGGCGACCCGCGGGGGAATGGCGACGCGCAGGACGTCGCTGACGGTGCCCGCATAGCGGGCCGCAACACGGTTGGCGAGTTCCCTGAGCCCAGGCGTCAGGACCGCGACAGGCGATACCACCTTGTGGAGCGGCACCAGGTCATGGCCGGCGTCCGACTCGGCCGTCCGCTCAAGAACGTAGCCGCTGAGTTCCTGCCCGCTGAACTTGACCTTGACGCGTACGCCGGCCTGGGCCGTGTCAGCCATCTCCGCGGGAACGCTGTAGTCGAACGGCCGGTCCAGGTGCGGCAACGACGACTCAATGAGGACACGGGCCACCGGCAGGCTGGCCGCAAGGGGCGGCCCCGCTGAAGTCCTGGGACTGGCGGGAAAGCCCTGGAGCAGGGAAAGCTGCTGCGGCTCGTTGGTCATTGCCTGCCCTGCATTCAGTGCCATGGTGGCTGCCTCCGTCCCGGGTCAACCACCAGCCAAACACCCGGGTATGACATTTTGGCGGTCAGGCGTTGAAGTATGCCTTCAGGTCGTCCACCCGGTCCAGGCGCTCCCAGGTGAAGTCCGGGTCGTCGCGGCCGAAGTGGCCGTGGGCGGCAGTCTTCGCGTAGATGGGACGCTTCAGGTCGAGGGCATCGATGATGGCGCGGGGGCGGAGATCGAAAATCTCGGCGATCGCGGCGCTGATCTTCGCCGGATCGACCGTTTCAGTACCGAACGTCTCCACGTAGGTGCCCACCGGACGGGCCTGGCCGATCGCGTAGGCGATCTGGATCTCCGCCCGCTTGGCAAGTCCGGCAGCCACCACGTTCTTGGCCACCCAGCGCATCGCGTACGCCGCCGAGCGGTCCACCTTGGACGGGTCCTTGCCGGAGAAGGCGCCGCCACCGTGCCGGGCCATCCCGCCGTAAGTGTCGACGATGATCTTGCGGCCGGTGAGGCCGGCGTCTCCGACCGGGCCGCCGATAACGAAGGCACCGGCGGGGTTCAGGATGTTGACGGTCCGTGAGATGTCCAGGTCCGCCAGGGCCAGCACGGGCTCGATCACGTGCGCGGCGAGGTCAGCCCGGAGCTGGTCGAGGCTGAAGCCTTCGGCGTGCTGGCTGGAAATCACGATGGTCTCCACCGACACGGGACGGTCGCCGTCGTAGCCGATCGTCGCCTGGGTCTTGCCGTCAGGACGCAGGTATGACAGTTCGCCGCTCTTGCGCACCTCAGTCAGACGTTCAGAGAGCCGGTGCGCGATCCAGATCGGCACGGGCATGTAGGACGGCGTCTCGTCGCTGGCGTAGCCGAACATGAGGCCCTGGTCCCCGGCACCCTGCAGATCGTAGTCGTCAACCTGGCGGCCTTCCCTGGCTTCCAGGGAGTTGAAGACACCGCCGGCGATGTCGTTGGACTGCTGGCCGATGGATACGGACACGCCGCAGCGGGCACCGTCGAAACCATTCGCCGACGAGTCGTACCCAATACCCAGGATGGTTTCGCGGACGATCTGCGGAATCTCGACGTAGGCATCCGTGGTCACCTCTCCGGCAACGTGGACCAGGCCCGTGGTGGCCATGGTTTCCACGGCGACGCGCGATTCCGGATCCGCGGCCAGCAGGGCGTCAAGAATGGCGTCGCTGATCTGGTCACAGATCTTGTCCGGGTGGCCCTCAGTCACCGACTCGGAGGTGAAGAGCCGGAGCGCGGAGGGTACGGACCCGTGGGATTCAGGAATGTGCAGCGGTAAAGTCACTCAACTACCTTACTTGTTGGCAAACGGACGGGCGGCGGCGTGTGTCCCCATGCTAAGGAGACGTTGCTTACGCCGCTCAGGTTCGCGGGAAGACCCTGCTCAGCTCGGTGCCGATCCGGTCGATGACGACGGCGGCGACATCATGCTTGGTGCCGGACGCCGACTGGGGTTCGGAGCCGGTGCGGGAAAGGATGACCACTGAATTGTGGTCCTGGCCAAAGACCTTGTCCGAGCCCACATGGTTCACCACCAGGAGGTCGCAGCCTTTGCGCTTGAGCTTTTCTGCGGCGTATTCCAGCACGTCGCCGTGGGCGTCTCCGGTTTCGGCGGCGAAACCCACCACAAGCTGGCTGCTTCCGCCGGCGTCGCGGACAGCTACGAGCTCATGGAGGATATCGGGGTTCCGGACGAGCGAGACGACGGGGTCGGCGTGGCCGTCCCGTTTCTTGATTTTGGTGCCGGATACGTCCGCCGGGCGGAAATCCGCCACCGCCGCGGCCATGATGACGACGTCGGAGCCGGCTGCCGCCGATAGCATGGCGTCCCGGAGTTGCAGGGCTGTTTCAACCGACACCACCTCGACGCCAGCCGGAGCGGGCACCTCCATGTGGGCGGCGACGAGGCGCACGGTGGCGCCGGCGTCACGGGCCGCCTCTGCCAGGGCGACACCCTGCTTCCCGGAGGATCGGTTGCCCAGGAACCGCACCGGGTCCAGCGGCTCACGGGTTCCGCCGGCGCTGATGGTCACCGTCCGTCCGGCGAGGGGGAAGAGCGGAGCTTCCGGAGAGCCGGGGGCGGCGGCGCGGAGACCGTGGACCAGTGCCAGCGCCGCTTCGTAGATTGCCTCGGCTTCGGGCAGCCGGCCGGGGCCGGAATCAGAACCCGTCAGCCTGCCGCTGGCAGGCTCGAGGACGGTGACGCCCCGGCTGCGCAGTGTTTCGACGTTGGCCTGCGTGGCGGCGTGCTGCCACATCTCCGTGTGCATGGCCGGGGCGAAGAGGACTGGCCCGCCGGCCATCAGCAGGGTATTTGTCAGGAGATCATCCGCCTGGCCTGTGGCCGCCCGGGCCAGCAGGTCCGCGGTGGCCGGGGCCACGACGATCAGGTCTGCCTCATGGCCCAGACGGACGTGGTTCACGAGGTGGACGTCGTCGAAGACGCTGTTGCTGACCGTATTCCCGGAGAGCGCCTCCCAGGTTGCCACGCCAACAAACCGGGTGGCAGCTTCGGTGGGGATGACGGTGACGTCATGGCCGGCTTCAGTAAAAAGCCGGAGGAGCGATGCCACCTTGTAGGCGGCAATCCCTCCCCCGACTCCGAGGACTATGCGCACGTGATCTCCGTCAGCAGGCAGTCTTTTACTCTGCGGATGTTACTCGGACGCCTCGATGGGCGTGGAGACGAGCTTGCCTTCGTTGATCTCGCGCAGGGCGATGGACAGCGACTTCTCGTTCAGCTTGGTGTCGACCAGCGGGCCGACGTACTCGAACAGGCCCTCGTGGAGCTGGGCGTAGTAAGCGTTGATCTGACGTGCACGCTTGGCACCGAAGATCACCAGGCCGTACTTGGAATCGGCTGCCTTGAGCAGCGAGTCGATCGGCGGGTTGATGATGCCTTCAAGGTTCGTGGACACGAATTCTCCAAATTTCTAGCGGGCTGATGTGGCTTCTGCGGTTAGCGCGGGTGCGGGGTCAGCCCCATGAGTGAAACAAGCTCGTCCGCTGCCCGGCGAACGTCGTCATTGATGACGGTGTGGTCGAACTCCGGTTCAGCAGCAAGCTCTACTTTACCGGTTTCCAGCCGCCGCTGCTGTTCCTCGGCCGATTCCGTGCCGCGGCCCACCAGGCGACGCACCAATTCTTCCCAGCTCGGGGGCGCCAGGAACACGAACTGAGCGTCGGGCAGCGCCTGCTTGACCTGGCGCGCTCCCTGCAGGTCGATCTCCAGCAGCACCGAGCGGCCCTCGGCGATGGCCTGCTTTACCGTGCTCTTCAGGGTGCCGTAAGTGTTCTGCCCGTGCACCACGGCCCATTCCAGGAATTCGCCGGCGGCAACCAGGGACTCGAACTCCTCCTTGGACTTGAAGTAGTAGTGCACTCCATCGATCTCACCGGGCCGCGGGGCACGGGTGGTGGCTGATACCGACAGCCAGACCTCCGGGTAGTTGTCCCGGATATAGGTGGACACGGTGCCTTTGCCAACAGCCGTAGGACCAGCGAGGACTGTCAGTCCGGGTTTCTTGCTCACGTATTCCTTTGGGCGGTCTTCAGATGACTCTGTTCGGATGGATCTATTTCTCGTTCATAAAATCTACCAGCGCCCGGCGCTGGTGCACGCCCAGTCCGCGAACCCGCCTCGATGCTGCGATGCCCACGGTCTCCATGATGGCGGCCGCCCGTACCTTTCCGATTCCCGGCAGGGCCTCAAGCAGTTCGGACACCCGCATCCGGGCGATGGCGTCCTCAGTGCCTCCGGAGTCCAGCACCTCGGCGATGGACAGGTCTCCGGTTTTGAGCCTCTCTTTGGCAGCGGCCCTGGCGGCCCTTGCAGCGGCGGCTTTCTTTAGCGCATCAGCACGTTCCTGGGCTGACAAGGGTCGCAAGGTCACGGTTATCCCCCGGGGGTCGCCTATGGATCCACGGCCTGGGCCGTTGGACTTGTCCTGAACCTACTCCTCGGCGGAGGCAGAAATCAATGGACTATTCGATGCGGAGTCCGTCCAGCGTTCGCGTGGCTGCGTCCTGCAGGCCCTGCACACCAGGGCCTGCCTTGAGGATGTCCCGGCTGGATGTTCCCAGCACCTGCGGGTACGCGGCCCCGAAGGTCTTTCGCAGATCGGCAGGCGTGGCGCCTTGGGCGCCCAGCCCGGGGGCCAGGATTGGTCCGCGGACGGCGCCGAGGTCCAGGTCGAGGTCTGCCAGTGCTGTGCCCACGGTGGCTCCCACGACGAGGCCGACGGAGCCGAGCGCCCCACCGTACCGCTGGTTTTCCCCGGCCGCGGCCTCGACGATCCGGCGTGCAACAGAATCACTTCCGCCGACATGCTGGACCGACGCCCCCTCCGGGTTTGACGTCAGGGCCAGGACAAAAACGCCGCGGCCGTGCTCGGCCGCCAGGTCCAA
Source organism: Arthrobacter sp. Soil_N43 (assembly GCF_057655195.1). Classification (NCBI taxonomy): domain Bacteria; kingdom Bacillati; phylum Actinomycetota; class Actinomycetes; order Micrococcales; family Micrococcaceae; genus Arthrobacter; species Arthrobacter sp. Soil_N43. The sequence continues at coordinate 17,922 of NZ_JBDGML010000052.1, read as the reverse complement.
GGCCGGGCGCAGCGACTCGAAGCCAAGGTACGGGCTCAACGTCACCGAGTCGGCTGCCAACGATGAGCCATCGCGAAGCCAGGCGTCGGCGTACGCGGCCATGGTGGAGCCGATGTCCCCGCGCTTGGCGTCGGCGATGCTCAGCACCCCGGCGCCAGCCGCGGCGGCCAGCGTCCGCTCCAGTGCGGCCATGCCCTTGGAGCCGTGGCGCTCGTAAAGCGCCACCTGCGGCTTGACGGCGGCAGCGAGGGAACCGACGGCCTCCAGGACGGTCAGCGAAAACCGTTCCAGCCCTGCGGCGTCGTCGTTCAGTCCCCAGGCGGCCAACAGCGCGGGGTGCGGGTCGATGCCGACACACAAAGGGCCGCGCTCGGCCATGGCCCGGCCGAGCCGGGAACCAAAAGATTCCCGTCCGGCCGTTTCAACAGAAGCCGCCTCAGGCATTCTGCGCTGCTGCCTTCTGCGAGGCGACCAGGGCCGCGGCGTGCTCCTGCAGGCTGGTCACCGACCATTCGTAGGTGCGCAGCGCCTCGATGGCCTGCACGGCGGCGTTGAACTCGGCCACCGTCGTGATGCAGGGGATGCCGATGGACGTGGCCGCGGCACGGAGCTCGTAGCCGTCGCTGCGGGCTTCGCCGCCGGACGGGGTGTTGAAGACCATGTCGATTTCGCCGGCGATGACGAGGTCGGCGATGGTGCCTTCACCTTCGGCGCTGCTGCCCTCAGCCACCTTGCGCACCGGGGTGGCCTGGATGCCGTTGCGGCGCAGGACGTCGGCGGTGCCGCCGGTGGAGACGATCTCGAAGCCGAGGTCGGACAGCCGCTTGACGCCCATGATCACGGAACGCTTGTCGCGGTTGGCCACGGAGACGAAGATCTTGCCCTCGGTGGGCAGCGCGTTGTTCGCTGCGGCCTGGCTCTTGGCGAAGGCCGTGTCGAAGTGCTTGTCGATGCCCATGACTTCGCCGGTGGAGCGCATTTCCGGTCCGAGGAGCGAATCCACCACCGTGCCCTCCGGGGTGCGGAACCGGCTGAACGGCAGCACCGCTTCCTTCACGGAGACCGGTGCGTCCAGCGGCAGGGTGGAGCCGTCGCCGGATTCCGGGAGCATCTTGTAGGCGCTGCGGAGCTGGTTAATGGTGACGCCGGTGCCGATCAGGGCCGCCGCTTTCGCCATCTGGACGCCGGTCGCCTTGGAGACGAACGGCACGGTCCGCGACGCGCGGGGGTTGGCTTCCAGCACGTACAGCACATCGGATGCCAGGGCGAACTGGATATTGATCAGGCCGCGGACGCCCACGCCCTCGGCGATGGCGCGCGTGGCGGTGCGGACCCGTTCCAGCACGTTGCCGCCCAGGGTGATGGGAGGCAGCACACAGGCCGAGTCTCCGGAGTGGATGCCCGCTTCCTCGATGTGCTCCATGATGCCGCCGAGGTACATGTCCTTGCCGTCGAACAGGGCGTCGACGTCGATCTCCACCGCGTCTTCCAGGAACCGGTCAATCAGCACGGGGTGGTCCGGCGTGATTTCCGTGGCGTTGGCGATGTAGCGGGACAGGTTGGGCTCGTCGTAGACGATTTCCATGCCGCGGCCGCCGAGGACGTAGGACGGGCGGACCAGCACGGGGTAGCCGATTTCGTCGGCGATCTTCTTGGCGTCCTCGAAGGACACCGCGGTGCCGTTCTTCGGGGAGATGAGCCCGGCTTCGTCCAGCACGCGGGCGAAGGCTCCGCGGTGCTCGGCGAGGTCGATCGCTTCCGGCGAGGTGCCGAGGATCGGCACACCGGCGTCGGCCAGCTGCTGGGCCAGCTTCAGCGGGGTCTGGCCGCCGAGCTGGACGAACACGCCCATGACGCCTCCGGTACGTTCCTCGGCGGCGATGACCTCCAGGACGTCCTCGAGGGTCAGCGGCTCGAAGTACAGGCGCGTGGAGACGTCGTAGTCGGTGGAGACGGTTTCCGGGTTGCAGTTGACCATCACGGTCTCGTAGCCGGCCTTGCGCAGTGCCATCGAGGCGTGGACGCAGGAGTAATCGAACTCGATGCCCTGGCCGATGCGGTTCGGGCCGGAGCCGAGGATCAGGATGGACGGCTTGGAGTGCAGCGCCACCTCGTCCTCCTCGTCGTAGGACGAGTAGTGGTACGGGGTGTATGCGGCGAACTCGGCGGCGCAGGTGTCCACGGTCTTGTAGACCGGGCGGATGCCCAGGGCCTGGCGTACTCCGCGGACCACGGCCTCCGAGTTGTGCGTGAGGGCGCCGATCTGCTCGTCGGAGAAGCCGTGGCGCTTGGCCCGCTGGAGCATCTCCACGGTCAGGGCGCCGGACTGGCGGATCTCGCGGGAAATCTCGTTCAGCAGCTGGAGCTGGTCCAGGAACCAGGGATCGATCTTCGTGGCCTCGTGGAGGTCCTCCACGCTGGCGCCGCCGAGCAGGGCGCGCTGCACCTGGTGCAGGCGTTCCGTCGTCGGGCGCTTGGCCTTTTCGATGAGCTCCGGCACTTCCCACTCCGGAACGGAGCTGAAGTCCAGCTGCGAGCCCTTCTGCTCCAGGGACCGCAGGGCCTTCTGGAGGGCCTCGGTGAAGTTGCGGCCCATGGCCATGGCCTCGCCCACCGACTTCATGGTGGTGGTGAGCGTGGGGTCGGCTGCGGGGAACTTCTCGAAGGCGAACCGCGGGACCTTGACCACCACGTAGTCGAGCGTGGGCTCGAAGGACGCGGGGGTCTTCTGCGTAATGTCGTTGGGAATCTCGTCCAGGGTGTAGCCGAGGGAGAGCTTCGTGGCGATCTTGGCGATGGCGAAGCCGGTTGCCTTGGAGGCCAGGGCCGAGGAGCGGGAGACGCGCGGGTTCATTTCGATGACCACAACGCGGCCGGTCTGCGGATCGATGGCGAACTGGATGTTGCAGCCGCCGGTGTCCACGCCGACTTCACGGATCACCGCGATGGAGATGTCACGCAGCCGCTGGTATTCGCGGTCGGTGAGTGTCAGCGCCGGAGCAACGGTGATGGAGTCGCCGGTGTGCACGCCCACGGGATCGAAGTTCTCGATGGAGCAGACAACAACGACGTTGTCGTTCTTGTCCCGCATCATCTCGAGCTCGTATTCCTTCCAGCCGAGGATGCTCTCTTCCAGGAGCACCTCGCTGGTGGGGCTGTACTGCAGGCCCTGGCCCACGATCCGGCGGAGGTCGTCCTCGTTGTAGGCGAGGCCGGAGCCCAGGCCGCCCATAGTGAAGGACGGGCGGACCACCATCGGGTAGCCGAGGTCGTCGGCTGCCTTCAGTGCTTCGTCCATGGTGTGGATGATGTGGCTGCGCGCGGATTCCGCGCCGCAGCGCTCCACCACGCCCTTGAACTTCTCGCGGTCCTCGCCGAGTTCGATCGCCGCGATGTTGGCGCCGATCAGTTCCACGTTGTACTTCTCCAGCACACCGTTCTTGTCCAGTGCGATGGCGGTGTTGAGGGCCGTCTGGCCGCCCAGGGTGGGCAGCACGGCGTCGGGACGTTCCTTGGCGATGATCTTCTCGACCACCTCGGGGGTGATCGGTTCGATGTAGGTGGCGTCCGCAAACTCCGGGTCCGTCATGATGGTGGCCGGATTGGAGTTGACGAGGATGACCCGCAGGCCCTCCTCCTTGAGGACGCGAAGGGCCTGGGTGCCGGAGTAGTCGAATTCGGCGGCCTGGCCGATGACGATCGGGCCGGAACCAATGACCAGGACGCTCTTAAGGTCAGTTCTCTTGGGCATTACTTCTTGTCCTCAGTCTTGGAATCGGTGGTGTTCTGATCGTCCGCGGGCTTCTCGGACAGGTTGGCGGTGCGGCCGTCTCGTGTGCCTTCCATCAGCGCGATGAAGCGATCGAAAAGGTACGCCGCGTCGTGCGGCCCGGCCGCTGCTTCCGGGTGGTACTGGACCGAGAACGCCGGGATGTCGAGGCAGGCGAGGCCTTCAACGACGTCGTCGTTCAGGCTGATGTGGCTCACTTCGACCCGGCCGTAGCGCTCTTCGGGCGCCGTGGTGGGGCCGTCCAGCGGGGCGTCGACGGCGAAGCCGTGGTTCTGCGAGGTGATTTCCACCTTGCCGGTGCGGCGGTCCATGACGGGCTGGTTGATGCCGCGGTGGCCGTACTTGAGCTTGTACGTGCCGAAGCCGAGGGCCCGGCCCAGGATCTGGTTGCCGAAGCAGATGCCGAAGTACGGCAGCTTCTCATCCAGCACGGTCCGGAGCAGCTTGACCTGGTTGTCGGCCGTGGCGGGGTCGCCCGGGCCGTTGGACATGAAGAACCCGTCCGGGTTGACCGCCTTGACGTCCTCGATGGTGGCGGTGGCGGGCAGTACGTGGACCCGGACGCCGCGCTCGGCGAACCGGACCGGCGTCATTGCCTTGATGCCGAGGTCGATCGCGGCAATGCTGAACCGGGCGTCACCTTCCCAGCCGTGGTCCTTGGGCTCCACCACGTAGGCCTCGTCGATGCTGACTTCCTCGGCCAGCCGGGCGCCTTCCATGGGGGCGCTGGCGAGGACGGCGTCGAGGAGTTCCTTTTCGGTGGCCTCTGCGGCCGCGCCGGAGAAGATGCCGGCGCGCATGGTCTTGTGCTCGCGCAGGTGGCGGGTGATGGCGCGGGTGTCCACGCCCTGGATGCCCACGATGCCCTGCTCAACGAGTTCGTCGTCGAGACTGCGCTCCGAGCGCCAGTTGGACGGGCGGCGGGCGGCGTCGCGGACGATGTAGCCGGCCACCCAGATGCGGCGGGACTCGGCGTCTTCGCTGTTCACACCGGTATTGCCGATGTGCGGCGCCGTCTGCACCACGAGCTGGCGGGCGTAGGACGGGTCCGTAATGGTCTCCTGGTAGCCGGTCATGCCGGTGGCAAAGACCGCCTCGCCGAGGGCGGTGCCCTGGGCGCCGTAGCTGCTGCCGCGGAAGATGCGGCCGTCTTCGAGCACCAGGGCGGCAGGGGTGGAGCTTGCTGTGTTGTTGTCCGTCACTGTATTACTTTCCACTATGGGTATCGGCCTGCGGGCCTGCGGAGATTAATTCCTGAAGTTTTTGGAGGAGGGCCGGTTTGTCCGCGGCCCGCCGGGTGCGGAAGCCGGTGTCCACCTGGTGCGTTCCGAGCATCCAGGTGAGGACCAGCAATCCGTCCTTCTCGACGAACTTGCCGGCCATGCCGCTGTCCTGCCGGAGGGCGCTCAGCCCGGCTGCCGGGATGAACAGCGGCGCGGCGCCGGAGCGGTCCAGGAGCACGCCCTCGGGATGCACGCTGAGCTGAGCGTTGGTGCGGATGCCGAGGCCGTGCACGGCGATCCTGTCCAGCCAGTCACCGGCCGTGGTGGTCGCGACGTACTGGCCCTCCGCCGTCAGCAGCGGCTCGCCCAGCCCGGCGGGAACGGGGGGAAGGGGTTCGATGTCTGACTGCCGACGAAGCCGGTTGCGCCAACCCAACCAGATCAGGCCAAGGGCGACGGCGATCAGGACCGCCGTGATCAGCCCGGCGAGGAGTTCCTTCTCCATCAGCTGGAGCCCGCCGTGCCGGCAGCTTGGGCTTCCGCGGGATAGCGGTAGGGGGTGTTGAGTTTGCCGTCCAGGACGGTGGGGTGCCCCTTGAAGAACGTGGCCACCACCTTGCCGGGGAGTTCCATGCCGCGGAACGGCGAGTTGCGCCCCATGGTGGCCATGGCGGAAGGATCAACGGTCCAGCGCGCCGCAGGGTCCACCAAAATGATGTTCGCGGGTTCGCCCTCTTCGAGCGGGCGGCCCTGATCGGCCAGGCGGCCGATTTCGGCCGGCGCCGTCGAGGTGGCCCGCGCGAATTCCGCCCAGGTCATGAGGCCGGTCTCGATCATGGCGTGCTGCACGACGGACAGGGCGGTTTCCAGCCCGGTCATGCCCATGGCCGCCTGCGCCCACTCGCATTCCTTGTGCTCGCTCGGGTGCGGGGCATGGTCGGTTCCGACGACGTCGATGGTGCCGTCGGCGAGGGCAGCGCGCAGGGCCTCCACGTCGGCGTTGGTGCGCAGCGGCGGGTTGACCTTGTACACGGGGTCGTAGCTGCGGACCAGTTCGTCGGTGAGCAGGAGGTGGTGCGGGGTCACTTCGGCGGTGACGTTGATACCGCGGCTTTTGGCCCAGCGGATGATCTCCACCGATCCGGCAGTGGACACGTGGCAGACGTGGAGCCGGGAGCCGACATGCTGGGTGAGCAGGACGTCGCGGGCGATGATGCTTTCCTCCGCGACGGCCGGCCAGCCGGTCAGCCCGAGGACGGCTGAGACTTCGCCTTCGTTCATCTGGGCGCCGGCGGTGAGGCGGGGTTCCTGCGCGTGCTGGGCTACCACGCCGTCGAACGCTTTGACGTATTCGAGTGCGCGGCGCATCAGGACGGGGTCGTGGACGCAGATGCCGTCGTCGGAGAACATCCGGACCTGCGCGCGGGAGTCTGCCATGGCGCCGAGCTCGGCCAGCTGCTCCCCCGCTAGTCCGACGGTGACGGCGCCCACCGGGCGGACGTCTACCCAGCCTGCGGCGCGGCCCAGGCTGTGGACCTGCTCCACGACGCCGGCCGTGTCAGCCACCGGGGTGCTGTTGGCCATGGCGTGCACGGCGGTGAAGCCACCCAGCGCCGCTGCCCGGGTGCCGGTTTCGACAGTCTCGGCGTCTTCGCGGCCGGGCTCGCGGAGGTGGGTGTGCACGTCCACCATGCCGGGCAGCGCAATGAGGCCGTCGGCGTCGATCACGGTGGCGTCACCGGCGTCGCTGCTGGCGGCCGCGCCGCGCCCGGCGATGACGCCGTCGCGGATGAGCAGGTCCTCTGCCCCTCCGCCGAGGATCGAGGCACCGCGGATGAGGTAGGTTGTTCCGTTGCCGTTCGTGCCGTTGTTAGCAGGCTGGTCAGCCATTACTTGCTCTCCTTCAGGGTGGCGGCTGGTTCGCGGGTGTCCCCGGAGAGCAGCAGGTACAGGGCGGCCATGCGGACGGACACGCCGTTCCGGACCTGTGCGAGCACAGTGGAACGGGGCGAGTCTGCTGCGGCGGCGGAAATTTCCAGGCCACGGTTCATGGGCCCGGGGTGCATGATGATGGTGTCCTTCAGGCCCAGGCTGTCCAGCGCCCGGAGCCTGGTGTCGTCAAAGCCCCAGCGCCGCGAGTACTCGCGGGTGGAGGGGAAGAACGACGCATTCATCCGCTCGCCCTGGACGCGGAGCATCATGACGGCGTCAACACCCTTTGCGAGCGTTTCATCCATGTTGTAGCTGACCCGGCAGGGCCAGGTTTCGACGCCGATGGGCAGCAGCGTGGGGGGCGCCACCAGCGTGACCTCGGCACCCAGGGTGCGCAGCAGCCAGACGTTGGACCGCGCGACCCGAGAGTGCAGGACGTCGCCGGCGATGGCCACGCGCATGCCCTTCAGGTCGGCGCCGGTGGATGACAGCCCTGCAAGTTTTGCCCAGTGCCGGCGCATGGTGAACGCATCCAGCAGGGCCTGCGTGGGGTGCTCGTGCGTGCCGTCACCGGCATTGATGACGGCGGCGTCGATCCAGTCGGTAGCGGCGAGCCGGTGCGGGGCGCCGGAGGCCCAGTGGCGGATCACCACGGCGTCGGCGCCCATCGCGGACAAGGTCTGGGCAGTGTCCTTGAGGGACTCGCCCTTGGAGACCGACGAGCCCTTGGCGGCGAAATTGATGACATCCGCTGAGAGCCGCTTGGCGGCTGCCTCGAACGAGATGCGGGTGCGGGTGGAATCCTCGAAGAAGAGGTTGACCACCGTGCGGCCCCGCAGGGCGGGAAGTTTCTTGACCTCGCGGTCGCCGACGGCCGCCATTTCCTCGGCAGTGTCGAGGATCCGGATGGCGTTGGCGCGGCTCAGGTTTTCAGTGGAGAGCAGGTGCTTCATGCGCCGGCCTCGATGACGACTTCATTGACCGTCTGGCCGTCAATGGCGTCGGTTTCCTCGAGGCGTACGCGGACCTTTTCCGAGGAGGACGTCGGAAGGTTCTTTCCCACGTGGTCCGCCCGGATGGGAAGTTCACGGTGACCGCGGTCGACGAGGACGGCAAGGCGTACGATGCGGGGCCGGCCGAGGTCAACGAGGGCGTCCAGCGCGGCGCGGATGGTGCGGCCGGAGTACAGGACATCATCGATCAGGACAACAACCTTGTTGTCGATGCCCGTCCGCGGCAGCTGCGTGTGGTGGGGCGGCCTGGTGGGCTGGTGCGACAGATCGTCCCGGAACATGGTGACGTCGAGCTGGCCGACGATTGCGGAGGCGTCCACTGCAGGGTCTGCTGCGGCGATTTTCTGGGCGAGCCGGACGGCCAAAGGGTAGCCGCGGCGTGGAATTCCCAGCAGCACCAGGTCCTGGGAGCCTTTGTTGGCCTCGAGGATCTCATGGGCGATACGAGTGAGTGCACGGTCAATGTCCGCCTGGTTGAGTACAACCCGGGCCGGAACCGGTGCCTGTGTGACAGGAGTCAACGCTCGTCTCCCCTTTCCCCGCCTCACGGGACGGAATTAAAAAAGGAACATTTGCTTTTCAAAATTACCACACGGGCCTTCGCCGATTGGCCCGCCGGAAGGCGTCGTCGGTCACATCCGCGCCGCGCCTCTGCCGCTAGGCTCGTGACTATGTCCATGAACCCGCAGCAGCCCGCGCCCGGACCGTCCGGAAACCGCCCCGGGAACCCCCAGTGGGAGTTCCATGAGCAGACGAACCCCAGCTGGATGGGCCATGTCCGCCAGCAGGACTACCGGCCCGCTCCCGGACACGGCGGCGGCTCGGTGGTCCAGGTCATGCCCGAGTCGGCGTCGACCGTCGCAGCCCGCCCTTCGCCCGGAGTGCTGTCCCTGGTGGTGGGCGGAGGGATCCTCGCGTTCGTGAGCCTATTCCTGGTAGTGCCGTTCCTGCTGGCCAACACCGGCATCACCGGCTTCGCCATCGGATTCTTCGCCTCGCTGATCCCCCTCGCGGCGGTGCTCTTCTCCGTGTACGTGATCGACCGCTGGGAACCTGAGCCGAAACGGCTGCTGCTGTTCGCGTTTACGTGGGGCGCGGCTGTGTCCATCGCCGTGACGCTGCTGATCCAGCCGGTCTTCGCCCTTGCCGCACCCACGTCCGACGAGGCGTCCTTCCGGGACTTCATGACCACCGTCCAGGCCCCCGTCGTGGAGGAATTCGCGAAATCCCTGGGGCTGCTCCTCCTGCTGCTGCTCGCCCGGAAGCATTTCGACGGTCCCGTGGACGGCGTGGTGTTCGCCTTCACCATAGCCGGCGGCTTCGCCTTCACGGAGAACATCCTCTACTTCGGCCGGGCCATCGCAGAGTCCAGCACGCCCGGCAGCGACCTCGCCCAGATCTTCTTCCTCCGCGGTGTCATGTCGCCCTTCGCGCACGCGATCTTCACCGGAACAACCGGCCTGATCATGGGCTTCGCTGCACGCCGCTGGCATTCCGGCGTTTCTGTGGCCGGGTTCGCTGTGGGGCTGATTCCCGCCATGGTCCTGCACAACCGCTGGAACAGCATGGGGCAGGATTTCCTGGCCCAGTATGTGCTGGTCCAGGTCCCCATTTTCCTGCTGGCCGTGGGCTGTATCGTGGCCCTGCGGGTCGCCGAGACACGGCTCACCCGCCAGCGGCTGCGTGAATACGCCGCAGCCGGCTGGTTCACGCCGGCAGAGGTCGGCATGCTGGCCACGGCGGGCGGCAGGAGGCAGGCGGTCCGCTGGGCCGGCGCCTACAACCGGGGCCCGCAGATGAAGGCTTTCGTGAAGGCGGCTACACAGCTTGCGTTTACCCGCCAGCGAATCCTGAGCGGCCGGGACGTCGCCCAGCACCAGCAGGACGAGCTGCAGCAGCTGCACCACCTCGTGGCGTTGCGCGCCGCCGTCGGGCACTAGCAGCAAGAAACCCCGGCCAGGTTGGCCGGGGTTTTTGCATGCAGCTGTTTTGAATGGAGCTACGGGCGTCAGGCCAACAGCGAAGGCTTCAGCTGCTGAAGGCGGCCGAGCAGGCCGTTTATGAACGACGGCGACTCATCCGTTGAGAGAGTTTTGGCCAGCGCAACGGCTTCGCTGACGGCGACGCCGTCGGGAACGTCATCGTTGTACAGCAGTTCCCACGTGCCGATGCGCAGGATGATGCGGTCCACCGACGGCATGCGCTCGAGCGTCCAGCCCTGCGAGTACGTCTCGAGGAACTCATCGATGGCCGGCTGCAGCGAAACTACGCCTTCGACGATTTCCAGCGTGTACGGGTTGACGATCTGGTCGGTCCTCTCGCGGCGTGCGCGCAGCACGTCGAACGCGGAGACGGAGCGCTGCTCAGCCTCAAAGAGGACCTCAAGTGCCCTGTTACGGGCCTTACCGCGGGCGCTCACTACTCGCTGACCCTGCCCAGGTAGCTGCCGTCGCGGGTGTCGACCTTGACCTTGGTGTTGTTCTCAACGAACAGCGGCACCTGGATCTCGTAGCCAGTCTCAAGCGTGGCCGGCTTGGTTCCGGCGGAGGAGCGGTCGCCCTGCAGGCCGGGCTCGGTGTAGGTGATTTCGAGGACTACGCTCGGCGGAAGTTCGATGTAGAGCGGGGTGCCTTCGTGGATGGCGATGTTGACCATCTGGTTTTCCAGCATGAAGTTGGTGGCGTCGCCCACCGTGGCCCCGGAGACGGTGATCTGGTCGTAATCCTGGGTGTCCATGAAAACGAAGTCCGCGCCGTCCTGGTACAGGTACTGGTAATCGCGGCGGTCCACGGTGGCGGTCTCGATCTTGAGGCCGGCGTTGAAGGTCTTGTCGACCACCTTGCCGGACATGACGTTGCGCATCTTGGTGCGAACGAACGCGCCGCCCTTGCCTGGCTTGACGTGCTGGAACTCGATGATGTTCCAGAGCTGGCCCTCAAGCTTCAGGACGGTTCCGTTCTTGATGTCGTTTGTGGTTGCCACTGGTTTCCTCTGGTTTGTATCTGACTGCTTCTAGCCGCCAGCCGTGTATGCCAAGCCGGCATGCCGAACGGCCCGCCAGCGTGTATTTATCAAAAATCCAAGAACCATTCTAGCGGAAATGTGGGCCGGCCCTGTCAGCCCGGTCCCGCAGCGCCAATCAGGAGGCCAGGTCGAGCACGTCCCGTGCCCGCTGCAGCGCCACCGTGGAGGAATAGATCAGCGCGGCATCCGCCGACTGTTCAACCCTCAGGTCCAGCGCCCGGGTGAACGACTCCACCGCAGCGCCGATGTTTCCCGCAGCGAAGTGGGTCCTGCCGAGGTACTGGTGCACCAGGGCCTCGTTGGGCGTTCCTGCCACCTCCGCGAGGAGTTGCTTGAAGAGCTCGACGGCAGGGTCATACCGGTGCGAGACGCGCAGTACTTCAGCCTCGAAGGCCCGCAGCCGGAACGACTCGGGATCCTTGTAGCGCGCCTCGGCAAGCAGTTCAGCGGCGTCGGAAGCGTGACCCTCCACCAGCAGGACAAACACGCGGTCTGCCGGATCGGTGGACGCCTCCAGCGCGGCGGCACACGCCTCGGGCCCGGTGATCTCCGGAACCAGTCCTTCCGGGTTGATCCGGATGCCGGGGAAGCCGCCGTCGGGCCACTCAATGGTCTCGCCTGTGACGTCACCCATCAGGACGCGATCTCCTGGTAGGCGGCAAAGAGCAGCGACGTATCGGGAACGTCGAGGATGCCGGGCTTGCCGATTCCGTCGAGCACCACAAAGCGGAGGAGGTCTCCGCGTGATTTCTTGTCGCGGCGCATGCCGTCCAGCAGGCCCTGCCAGCGGTCGCGGCGGTAGGTGACGGGAAGTCCCAGGGACTCCAGGATGCTGCGGTGGCGGTCGGCGTCGGCGTCCCCGAGCCTGCCCACGCTGCGGGACAGTTCGGCGGCGAACATCATGCCCACCGATACCGCGGCGCCGTGCCGCCAGGAATAGCGCTCCACGAGTTCGATCGCGTGGCCAAGGGTGTGGCCGTAGTTCAGGATTTCGCGCAGCCCGGATTCCTTGAGGTCCTCTGACACGACGCGGGCCTTCACGGTGATGGCGCGTTCAATGAGTTCGCGCAGGGTGTCCGACTGCGGGTCGGTTACGGCGGCGGGGTTTTGCTCCACGAGGTCCAGGATGGCGGGATCGGCAATGAAGCCGCACTTGATGACCTCCGCCATGCCGGAAATAAGCTCGTTTTTCGGCAGGGTGTTCAGCGTGTCCAAGTCCGCCAGCACGGCCGCGGGCGGGTGGAAGGCACCCACCAGGTTCTTCCCCTCGGCCGTGTTGATGCCGGTCTTGCCGCCCACGGAGGCGTCCACCATGCCCAGCAGGCTAGTGGGCATGTGGATGACCTTGACGCCCCTGAGCCATGTGGCGGCAACAAAGCCTGCGACGTCGGTGACGGCCCCGCCGCCGACCGAGACGATGGCGTCAGAACGCGTGAAGTCGTTCTGCCCCAGCACCTGCCAGCAGAATGCGGCCACCTGGATGTGCTTGCCTTCTTCGGCGTCGGGGATTTCCGCGGTGAGCGAGGTGAAGCCTGCTGCAGCCAGCTCGTCCCGGACGGCGTCGCCCGTGAGGCGGAGGGCCCGCGGATGGATGACCAGGACGCGGCGGACCCGTTCGCCGAGCAGTTCCGGCAGGGCGCCGAGCAGGCCGCGCCCGACTACGACGTCGTAGTTGTCCCCGGCCGATTCGCCGGTGACCTTGATGACAGTTGATTCGCTCACTTTTCAACTTCCTGTTTCGCGGCCGGGATGTTGCTGGCCGCCGTATTCGCGGCTGTGTCTGCCGCGCGTGTTTTTTCCGTGGCGGGGTCTGCCGCGGTGCTGGTCCCGATGGCGTTTGTCGTTGTGCCGTTCGCTGTTGCGGCGATCCCTCCGGGGTAGGCGCGCAGCACTGCCTCGAGCCGGCGTCCCAGCTCCGGCACAGAGCCGCGCCGGACGTCCAGGACGATGTCTGCCAGACGCTCGTAGACCGGCTTCCTGGTGGCGAACAGCGCCTTCCAGCGGCGGATCCCGTCGCCGGCCAGCAGCGGGCGTCCGGAATTCCTGGCGATCCGGGCGGCTACGGTATCCGCATCGCATTCGAGGTACACCACGATACAGCGCTCCAGGAGCTGCTGGGTTCCGGAATCCAGCACGGATCCGCCGCCGAGTGAGATGACCGTGGACGTGCCGGCCGCCTCTTCGAGGACGCGCGCCACCGTCCGCGCCTCGATTTCACGGAATGCGTGCTCGCCGCGCCCCGCGAAAATGTCGGCAATGGAGCCGTGGCTCTCCACGATCACAGCGTCGGTGTCCACGAACGGCGCACCAAGCTGCTGTGCAAGCTGGTGCCCGATCGCCGACTTCCCTACTGCCATGGGACCGATGAGCACGACTGGCCTGTTCCCCGTGCGGGGCGTATTGCTGAGGGGCACTACTGTCCGATCGAGTCCAGCGACGCCGGAATGTTCTCGATGTAGCCCCGGATGTTGCGGGCCGTCTCCGCCACGGAGTCGCCGCCGAACTTCTCGGTGACGGCTTCCGCGAGGACAAGGGCAACCATGGCCTCCGCCACGACACCGGCGGCCGGGACGGCACAGACGTCGGAGCGCTGGTGGTGGGCTTTGGCGGGCTCGCCGGTGCTGATATCGATGGTCTTCAGGGCGCGGGGCACCGTGGCGATGGGCTTCATGGCGGCCCGCACACGCAGGACGTCGCCAATGCTCATGCCGCCTTCAATGCCGCCGGCGCGGTTGGTGGTGCGGATGATCCTGCCGTCGGCATCCTTGACGATTTCGTCGTGCGCGGCAGAGCCGCGGCGGGCGGCCGTCCGGAACCCGTCGCCCACTTCCACGCCCTTGATGGCCTGGATGCCCATGAGGGCGGCGGCAAGGCGTGAATCGAGCCGGCGGTCCCAGTGGACGTAGCTGCCGAGACCCGGCGGGAGCCCGTAGGCAAGGACTTCAACCACGCCGCCCAGGGTTTCGCCTTCCTTGTGCGCGGCGTCCACCTCGGCCACCATGGCATCCGAGGTTTCGCGGTCAAAACAGCGCAGCGGGTCGGCGTCGAGCGCAATGACGTTGTCCGGGACGGGCAGGGGCCGGCCCTCGGGGACCGCGACGCTGGCGATCGAGACGGTGTGGCTCACGAGTTCGATGCCGAGGTGCTTCAGGAACTGCGCGGCAACGGTCCCCATGGCAACACGGGTGGCGGTCTCGCGGGCGCTGGCACGCTCAAGTACGGGCCGCGCTTCGTCGAAACCGTATTTCTGCATCCCGGTGAAGTCGGCGTGCCCCGGCCGCGGACGGGTCAGCGGAGCGTTGCGGGCCTGGTCTGCAAGTGATTCGGGGTCAACGGGATCGGCAGACATGATCTGCTCCCACTTCGGCCATTCGGTGTTGCCCACCTGGATGGCGACAGGGCCGCCCTGGGTGATGCCGTGGCGGACGCCGCCGAGGATGGTGACAACATCCTGTTCGAACTTCATCCTGGCACCGCGGCCATAACCGAGGCGGCGGCGTGCCAGGGCATCGGCGATCTGCCCGCTGGTGAGTTCAACACCGGCGGGGACGCCTTCGATAATTCCGACGAGGGCCGGGCCATGGGATTCACCGGCAGTCAACCAACGCAACATAAAATCCATCCTGCCACGTAGGGCGGTCAGAAGACGCGTCGGGGTGCCCCGACTGCGTCACACATCACATCTATGACTTCGGCGCTGGCGGCATCCTCGCGGCCGGTGAAGTGGCGGACCTGTTCGACTGCCTGGTAGAGCAGCATCTCGAGTCCGGGCACCACTTTTCCGCCGCCCTTTTGCCACGCGGCTGCGATGCGGCTGGGCCAGGGGTCGTAGGCGACGTCCAGCAGGACACCCTCCGTTGTCCGGTCCCGCTGCTCCAGTTCAGCCGCCATTCCGTCGGCGGCCCGCGGCGGCAGCGTGGATATGACGACGTCGGCGGCCAACATACCGGTGACAGCTTCAGTCAGGGGGCGGACGGCAATATCCATCGCCAGCCCACGGGCGGCGGCCCTCGCTTCCGCCGCCCGGCCGGTGTCCCTGACGTAGATGTCGACGGACGTCGCGCCGAGCTCCTGCAGCGCAGCCACAGCAGCGGCCGCCGTCCCCCCGCCACCAAGCACCGCAGCGGCGGGAGTCTCGGCGGCTCCGGCATTGCGGAGTGCGTTGACGATACCCGCAACGTCTGTGTTGTAGCCGATTCGCCTGGCGGAACCGCCTTCGCCGTCGAATACGACCGTGTTGATGACGCCGAGCACGCGGGCCACGCCACGGATTTCATGGACTTCCCGGACCATGGCCTTCTTCAGGGGCATGGTGACGGACAGCCCGCGCCAGCCCTCCTCACCGCGCAGGGAGGCCATAAACGCCGGAAGGGATTCCTCGGTCACGTCAATGGCGCTGTAACCGATGTCCTCCCCCAGCTGCGCGTACGCCGCCAGGTGCAGGGCAGGAGACTTGGAGTGGCCGATCGGATGCCCGAGGACGGCCGCCCGGCGGCTCATACGCAACGGCCGGGGTTGGCCTCACACCAGGCGTTGTACTGATCAACATAACGCTGGTGCTCCGCCAGTGTTTTGGAGAACTTCGTCTCCTTGGTGTCCAGGTTGATCGTCACCCAGTACATGTATTCATTCTGGTTCGGCTTGGCCGAAGCATCGATGGCCGTCTTGCCCGGCGAACCGATGGGACCTACGGGCAGTCCCTGGTTCGCGTACGTGTTGTACGGATTGGACTTGTCCGCCTTTTCCTCTTCGGTGATGTGGAAGCTTTTCCTGCCCAAACCGTAGGTGACCGTGGCGTCGGACTGGATCAGCCCGGCCGTCTCGGTGTTGTTGGGCTTGAGCCGGTTGTAGATGGCGCCGGCAACGTCCTTGTACTCAGCCTGGCCGCCCTCGGCCTGGACGATGCTCGCCACCGTCACGACCTCATACTGCTTGGCCGGGTCGGTGACGCCCTGGGCCTTCAGCTCGTCCTGGGTGATCTTGACCAGCTGCGTGAGGATGTCCTTGGGCGTGGATCCCAGTGGGAACCGGTGTTCGCCCGGGGCGAGGTAGCCCTCAAGGTTCTTTGCCTTGGCCGGCAGGCCGAACTGCTGCGGGGAATCACTGAACGACTTGAGCTGCGCCACGGGGATGCCGGAGCCCTCGGAGATCGCCTCCAGCGATTCGCTGATCCGCAGTCCGGCGCTGAGCGCAAAGTACATGACCTTGGCCTGTTCCTCGTTCAGCAGGACAGCCACCGCGTCGGAATTCTTCATCTCCTGCTTGAAGTCGTATTCGCCGGGAGACAGCGTGCCCCCCGAGGCGGCAAGCGCGGAAACAAACGTATCCGCGTTGGCCACGACTTTGGCTTCTTCCAGCCTGGCAGCCACCGACACGGGTCCTTCGCCGGGCTGAACCGACACTTTAACCTGTCCCGTGCCGGGTCCCGGGTAATCGCTGGGCTTGTTAGTGCCGAGCAGCGGCTTCAGGAACTGGGCACCGACGACGGTGGCCGTGACGAAAAGGGCCAAGGTGAGCAGGAGCGCCACCAGGCGGCGCCGCCTGCGGACCTTCTTGGAGGGGCGGGCCGGGGTGGTCACGCCCTGGGGGCTGCCGAGCAGCTGATGGCCCATCGCCTGGTCCTCGTACGGCTCATGGTCCTCGTAAGTTTCATGATGGGCGTCGGGGTGGTACGCCTCGTAGTCCACGCCGACAGGCGCCGCATGGTGGTGGGCCTCATCGGCGTGCATTGCCGGCTCCCCGAAACCGCCGTCTGCGTAGGCAGCGTCTGAATGGTCAGCTTCGTGGACGGCGTCTGCGTGATCAACGGTCCCCTGCTCGCCGGCAGCAGCATTGTGGGCGGCGGCACTGTGGGCAGCCGCGCGGTGCGCGGCGTGGTGGTCGGCAGCATGGGGGTCAACGCCCGCGTGCGCGCCATGGGCGTCACCGGTCGCGTCGGAGGCCGGCTGCTGAATCTTCGGTTCTTGGATGGCCGGCTCCTGAATTGTCGGTTCTTGGATCGCCGGTTCCTGGATGGTCGGCGGAGCGGGCGGAGCCAGCGGGACGCCGAGGGTGGGTGCCACCGCATCAGGCGACGGGACCGGCGACGAAGCCGCTCCCGCAGCCGTCCCCGGAACGGTCGGCTCAACCCGCGGCTGGGCCGACGCGGGGGCCGCCACTGGAGTCTGCGGTACCGCCGGGCGGCGGTCGGGAAGCTCCGGGGCGTCGTTCCCGGACTCGTAGGCCTGTTCAGGCACGAGGTCCCCGGAGTCCGCCGTGAGGGACTTCTCCCGGGCACGGATTTCCTTGCGCGTCAGCGGCCGTCCGCCACCCCTGAAGTTCCTGCCGGAGGAGTCGTCGCTATTGACCGGGCTCACTGTAGCCTTCCATCTTCTGAAGATTGCGTGTCTTTTTCCGGGACAGCCTGCGCACGATCCGCTGCGGCGTCTCCGGACAGCCCCGGCTGCGGAAGCGCGCGTACGCGGCTTCCCACATCCGTTCCCCTGGCTTTTTGCATGTCGATGGCGTGCTGCAGAATCCCTGCAGCAGCAACCTGATCCACCACTTTACGGTGATTTTTGCTGCTCATGCCAGCTTCGTGCAGGTGTCGGTGCGCGGTTACCGTGCTGAGGCGCTCATCCACGAGGTGCACGGGAACGTCCAGCCCGGCGCGGTGCAGCTCCTCTGCAAGGAGCTGGGCATACTCCGTGGCCATGCGGGCGGAAGAGTGTTCTTCGCCCTTCATGGTCCTCGGGAGGCCGACGAAAATCTGCACCGCGCCGCGGTCCGCCGCAAGGGCGGCAATGACCCGGACGTCCGAGTTCTTTTTCGGATTGCGGTCGAGCGTTTTCAAGGGCGTGGCCAGGATGGAGTCGCTGTCGCAGATGGCGACGCCGACGCGGACAGTGCCCACGTCTACCCCCAGTTTGATTCCCCGGGGGTAGACGTCGGACGCAGCAGG
>NZ_JBDGML010000051.1:0-18462 GCF_057655195.1 Arthrobacter sp. Soil_N43 | reverse complement strand
AAGACGTGAGGGAGCGTCCGGGCAAGCAAGCGAAGGATCCCCCGGGGAACTCCCGGGGAATCCTTCGCTTACCTCAGTCAGCGGGGCAACAGGCCGGTCCTAGCGCCCGCCTCCGCCGATCACGCCCTTCTCTACAGCCTTCGTGACGGCGTCGGCCTCGGCCTGGGTCAGCGTGCCGTCGCTGACGGCCGTGTCCAGCCTGGTCTTCAGGGCTGCCGCGCGCCCCGCCTGGGCGGCCGCGCGGATTTCCTCCAGAGCCGCCGCGACCTTCGATTCCTCGACGCCAAGCTTCTCGGCCAGGGATTTGGCCATCGCCGCGTCCATGGCTGAACGGTCAGGCTTGGTGCCCTCGGCGGGCGGCGTCGTGGGCTTGTTGGCATCCCGGAACGCCTGGAGCGCCTCGGTCACCTTCGCCTCCTCAACCCCCAGCTTGGAGGCCAGGTCCGCCGCGAGCTGGCCGCGATCCCCCTTGTGTCCCCCGCGCTTGCCGAAGCCGTCGGCCGGCGCGGTAGTGTCTGCGGACGCACTGGCACTCGGGGTGGGGGTCGGGGTCTCGGCAGCCGACGCCATTCCCGTGACTCCCATTCCGGCACCAAGGGCCAACGCCCCGGCTGCAATGCCCAGCGTGATTCTCTTGCTACGTGACATGTGATGTCTCCTCGATCCGCCGTATGAAACGGCTCCTTGCGGAAGAACGGCTGGTTTGCACCGCCCTTCATACAAAGATGCAGGCCCGAGGTAAGGCACTGCTGTTTGGAACCTGTCGGCCTGCTGTGAATGCGGGCCGGGAGATCATGTCACTGCGCCGAAGGCGCCTCAGCGGCGCTTCTTCCGGCGCTTCGGCCATGTCACGTTCAACAGCAGCAATCCCAGCAGGAACGAGTCAACTGTCATGATTGCCGCCATGAGGTAGGCCCAACCGACCATCATGGGTTGTTCACCGCCAGACAACGGCCCGGGGTGCCGGGGTGCATCAGAATGCACATACTGATCTCCTGACTTGGATCCCCCAGCCACTCGATAGTTCAACAAGTGTGCCACGCCATCGTCCGGGAAGGAACGGCTTTCAGCGACCAATGGTGAGAGAACGACGGCGGGAGGTTCCCGCCGTCGTTCTCTGGCCTTTTGCCTGTCAATGGTCAGTTTTTGACCACGTCCAGTTCGATCACGGCCCAGGACAGCGCGGGCAGGGTTGCCCGGAGTTCGGAGCCGCTCGCCTTCGCCCCTTCCAGCGGCCGGAGCCCGACGCGGTCCGGGCTGCCCTGGGTGTTGGCCGTGAAGCGGTCCCCTCCGTCGGGGATTTCCAGGACCTCCGCCCGGAGCACCTGGCGGGCATCAAAACCGCGCAGCGTGACGTCGAGGTCTGCGGCTTCCTCGAGGCCGCGGTTTGCGAGGAAGAGCGCCACGCGGCCGGTCTCCTCGTTCCACGTTGCGCTGACGTCCACCAGGTCGGTGCCGCCGAACCGGGCGTTTTCGTACTTGTCGGAGTCGACGGAGAGGCGCAGGATCTGGCCCTTCGCCAGTTCGGCCATGCGTGCGAAGGGGTGGAAGATGGTCTGCCGCCAGGCCGGGCCGTTTTCCTCGCTGAAGATCGGGGCGATGACGTTGACCAGCTGCGCCTGGTTGGCGATCTTGACCCGGTCGCCGTGGCGCAGCAGCGAGTTGAGCAGGGTACCGACGACGACGGCGTCGGTCACGTTGTACTTGTCCTCGATGACCCGGGGGTGCTCGCGCCAGCCGGCCTTGGCCACCCGGTGCGGCTGGTCTTCGGTATCGAGGCCGCGCTGGTACCAGACGTTCCACTCGTCGAAGGACAGGTTGATGTGCTTCTTGTGCTTTCCCTTGGCACGGACGGCGTCAGCGGTGGCGATGACTGATTCGATGAAATAGTCGGTGTCGACGGCGCTGGCAAGGAAGCTGCCGACGTCGCCGTCATGCTCCTGGTAGTAGGCGTGCAGCGAGACGTAATCCACTTCCTCGTACGCGTGGGTCAGCACAGTCTGCTCCCACGCCCCGAACGTCGGCATGCCGGAGTTGGAGCTTCCGCAGGCCACGAGCTCGATGTCCGGGTCCACGAACCGCATGGCTTTGGCGGCCTCCTGTGCGAGCCGGCCGTACTCGTCCGCGGTTTTGTGGCCGATCTGCCAGGGTCCGTCCATTTCGTTGCCGAGGCACCACAGCTTGATGTTGAACGGGTCCTTGTGTCCGTTCCTGGCACGCAGGTCCGACAGATGGGTGCCGCCCGGATGGTTGGTGTACTCAACGATCTCCCGTGCCGCATCCACGCCCCTAGTGCCCAGGTTGATGGCTTCCATGATTTCCGTCCCGGCCTGCCGGGACCAGTCCACGAACTCATGCAGTCCGAAGGCGTTGGTTTCCAGGGTGTGCCAGGCGCCGTCGAGCCGCCGGGGGCGGTTTTCCCGGGGGCCGACCCCGTCTTCCCAGTTGTAGCCGGACACGAAGTTCCCGCCGGGGTAGCGGATGACTGTGGCCCCGAGTTCCTTGACGAGCTTGAGCACGTCCTGCCGGAAGCCGTTGGCGTCGGCCTCGGGATGGTCCGGTTCGTAGATTCCGGTGTAGACGCAGCGGCCCATGTGCTCAACAAAGGAGCCAAAAAGGCGGCGGGGCACCTCCCCGATGGTGAAGTCTCGGTCCAGGGTGATTCTTGCGCGGGACATGTGGGGTATCTCCTTTTGGTTGGACAGGTTCGTTGGAAATCAAAGGGCCGGTTCAGGTGCCGGCGAGTCCGGTCGTGGCAACGCCCTTGATGATCTGGCGCTGGAAGAACAGGAAAACCAGGATGAGCGGCAAGGCCGCGAGCAAGGCGGACGCCATGTTCTGTGCGTATTGGATGCCGTAGGCGCTCTTGATGGTCTGCAGTCCCACCGGAAGGGTCAGGATGGACCCGTCGTTGGTGGAGATGAAGGGCCAGAGGAAGTTGTTCCATGCGCTGATGAAAACGAAGATGGCGACGGCGGCGAGGATCGGGCGTGAAAGCGGCAGGATGATCTGCAGGAAGATCCGCATCCGGGTCGCGCCGTCCATCACCGCAGCCTCCTCGAGCTCACGCGGGATCTGGTCAAAGAACTTCTTGAGCACAAACACCATGGCGGGATGGATGACCTGCGGCAGGATGACGGCCCAGGACGTGTCGATCATGTGCAGCGCCACCATTTGATAGAACAGCGGAATCATCAGCACCGGCGGCGGAATGATGATGGAGGCGATGATCACCGTCATCAGGACTTTCTTGCCCCGGAAGTCAATGCGGGAGAGGGCATAGGCGACCAGCGCGGAGATGGCCAGCGTGATCACGGTGATGGCAGCGGAGGTGTAGAAGGAATTCCACGTCCACAGCGGGATGTTGCCGTCCTGGAACACTTTGACGAAGGCATCCGCGGTAAAGCCCGACGGCGGGAACCAGCTGACTTCCGGCGCTGCGGCGTCGGGCTCGCTCTTGAAGGCCGTGGCCGTCGCCCAGGCGAAGGGAACGAGCCACAGGACTGCAAGGACCGCCGCCACCGCCGTCACAGCGGCCTTGCCGGCCGTGATCTTCCTGCGCGGTTTTCGGACAGCCGGTCCGGCGGCGGTGCGCGGAGCGGGGCGGGTGAGGGTCTGGGTTGCCATGGTTATGCACTCCTGCGGCGTGTGACGAAGAACTGCATGACCGAGACGATCACGATCAGCCCGAAGAAGATGTAGGAGACGGCTGCGGAGTAGCCCAGCCGGTAGCCGGTAAACCCGGTTTCGAAGATGTACTGGACCACCGGCCGGGTTGAGCCGCTGGGGCCGCCGGCCGTCATCTGGTACACCTGATCGAAGATTTTCAGTGATGCCAGGATCTGGAGGAGGACGATCATCACGGTGGTCGGCGCCAGCTGAGGCAAGGTGATGGAGAAGAACTGCCGCCAGGCTCCGGCCCCGTCCAGGGACGCCGCCTCGTAGTGCTGGTGGGGGATGTTCTGCATGGCCGCCAGGTACAGCAGAAAGTTGAACCCGACGGTCCACCACAGGGTGGCGATGACGATGGCCCACATCGCCACATTCGGATCGTTCAGCCATGCCACTTTGGGCAGCCCGATTTTGGAGAGGGAATCGTTGATCAGCCCCAGCTGCGGGTTGTACATCCAGGTAAAGAAGAGCGAGACCACCGTCGAGGCCAGCAGGTACGGAGCAAAATACGACAGCCGCCACAGCCACTGCGCGGGGAGCCCGACGTTCAGCAGGGCCGCCATCACCAAGGCAACGAGCACCAAAGGAACGGTGCTGATCACGGTGAAGTAGAGCGTGTTGCCGAGGGAACGCCACATGTCCGCATCGGCCAGGGCCTCAGCGTAGTTGGCCAGGCCGATCAGGCTGTCGTTGGCACCGGTCAGGGACTTGCCGGTCAGGCTCATGAACAGGCCGTACAGAATGGGCCACACGAGGAAGACAAGGAAGAACGCCAGGAAAGGGGCGGCGAAGCCCCAGCCGGTGAGGTTGTCCCTGGTTCGGCGCGGACTGGACGGGGCCGCACGGGACGTTGTGAGACGGGGCCCGGGGGGACTCGAGGGCGGCGTGCGCTCAGCGCCGCGGCGGAATGTTGCTAAGGAACTCATCAGGGACTCCTTTGTCACTCGGGTGGCTCAGACCGGGTTGGGCCGGAAGAGAAGGGTGTTGGTGCGGTGCACGAAGGCGTCCCAGCCGTCGGCAGCCTTGTCGCGGCCGAGGAGCACGTTCTGCACGTTCTCCGCGAAGTACGTTTGCCAGTCCGAGCCCGAGCCGCTGAACCACGACTCGGGGTCGTAGGTGATGATGTCCGCCGCGTTGGCGTAGTGAATCTGGGGGGCGAGTTCCCGGTACGCCTGGGACTTCACAATCGGCTGATAGGCCGGGATGTGTCCGGCCTCGGCCCACGACAGCGACCCCTTGAGGACATCGCTGACGAACTTGTACACGCTGCGCCGCTTCTCGTCGTCGTCGTTTAACTGGCGGGGCAGGACAAAAGAATGCGAGTCGGCATAGGCAGCCGGGGTCCCGTAGAGCGTGGGGATGGTGGCCGCGTCCACGGGCAACCCGGCCTTCTGGGGAGCTCACGTCCTGCAGCTGCCCGTTCGCGGAGAGCACGCCGGCCTTGGCCGCAACGTCGGTGTTGTAGAACATGACGAAAGGATGGGAGTCCAGGGCGATGGAAAAAACCTGGCCGTTCTGTTGGCTCTTGTCCCAGATTCTGGGTGCGAAGCTCTCGGCCGTCACGCCGTGTTCGGCCAGCAAGGACATGTCCCAAGGATCGATGAGTCCCCCCGGCGCGTAGCCGGGAACCCGGCTGGCATGCATGATGGCCAGTTCCGGCGGACGGCCGCCGGCGGACGCCATGGCAAGCTTTGTGTAGTAGGGAGGCCCCCACGCCAGCACGGTGGGATGAACGGTGAAACCGGGATTGCCCTGGTTCGCCTTGCTGATCATTGCCTGCATCTTGATGCCGTCACCGCCGGACAGCAGATGCCAGAACGCGATGTCCTGCACAGCGGCGTTGGCACTTCCGCCGCAGCCGGTGAGGCCGGCCGCCGCGAGCATGCCGCCGAGGACGGCCGAACCTGCCAGTAACTGCCGCCGGTTCAGTTGTTTCCCGGCAAGAGAATCAAATTGCTTCACCCGTCACTCCTTTGGATGGGTCCGCTGAAAAGTAGTCCATGTGGCACACCAGCCTCGCTTGATCCGGTCCGTTCCGCAGGGGACCAGCCGGCCCGGTGTGACGCAGGCCCCACTTTACATCGATGTAATAGCGGCCACAAGGAAAAATTGTTAGCGCCAACAATCTGATAGCAGCGGCTCGATTAGAGGCCAGTGCTGTCCCGTTCCACAATCCTGTAGTCGACAGTCGCCACCCGTTGCGCGGCCGCACGGTCCGCCATCCGCTCGGTGAGCAGACGCAGCGCTTCGCTGGCTATCTGCCGCTTGTCGAAGGAAACGGTCGTCAGTGACGGCACGGCATACTGCCCGTCCGCGATGTCGTCGAACCCCGCCACGGCCACATCGGCCGGAACGCTGATTCCCCGCTTCCACAGCACGCTGAGCGCACCGATGGCCATGGAGTCGGTAAAACAGAACAGCGCGTCGGGGACCGGGTGGGAGTCCAGGTACGAGGTGAGCGCGGCCGCGGCCGTCTGCGGCGTCCACTTTTCGCAGGGGATCAGCAGCGAGTCGTCCCGGTCAATGCCCAGCTCGTCGAGTGCCACCTGGTAGCCGCGGGTGCGCAGGATTGCCGCGGCCGAGCTGCGGCCCTCGGCAGTTCCGAGCACAGCGATGCGACGCCGCCCGGTCCTGGCCAGTGCCAGCGTCATGTCGCGGGCAGCAGCAACGCTGTCCACCCACACGCGGTCAGCCAACTTTTGGGATACCTCCCCCAGCAGGACCACCGGGGGCAGCGAGACGCCCACCTTGACCGCACTCTCGTCCAGCACCACCGGATTGAGGATGAGCCCGTCAACCAGATTGGACCGGGCGCGGGACATGAGTTCGTATTCGCGCTGCGGATCGGATCCGGTTTCCTCGATCTGGACACTCCAGCCCTGCTCGTGCGCAACTTCGACCACGTTGTGCGCAATTTCCGCGGAGTAGGGGGTGGCCAGGTCAGGCAGCGCCAAGGCGATGACGCCCGACCTGCCGTTGCGCAAGCCGCGGGCGGAAAGGTTGGGCACGTAGTCCAGCTCGACCATGGCCTGCTCCACCCTGAGCCTGGTGGATCCACTGACCGGAACGACGCCGTTCATCACGTTCGAGACAGTCTTGGGGGAAACGCCAGCGCGTCGCGCCACGTCCTTGACGGTTGCGCGCACTGCTCCCCTTTCATGGTGCCCGGGCCGAAGCCAGCCGCAGATGGCGTCTGGTGCACTCTTGCTGATGATGTTACCGTCCGCCCCGCCGCGGCGGCGGAAGCGTCTTGACAAGAGGAATTGTTAGCGTTCACTGTTGGGTTTGACCGCCATCCCGACCGGAAAGCCGACGAATGAAGAACTGGGCAGGAAACCTGAACTACGCATCAACGGACGTCAGGCGGCCAGAGTCGGTGGCCGAACTCGCCGACGTGGTAGCGCGCGCCCGCCGGGTCAAGGCCCTGGGATCGCGCCACTCCTTCAACCGCGTGGGGGACACCGACGGCGTCCACGTGCTGCTGGACGCCCTGCCGCAGCACATCGAATTGGACCAGGAACGGCAGACGGTGCGCGTCACCGGCGGAGTGAGTTACGGTGCGCTGTGCCGCAGCTTGGAACAATCGGGCGCCGCCATCCACAACATGGCGTCGCTGCCCCACATTTCCGTCGCAGGAGCAGTGCAAACCGGTACCCACGGCTCTGGAGTAAACAACCCTTCCCTGGCCGGAGCGGTAGTGGGCATTGACATTATCAGGCCCTCCGGCGAGCAGGTTTCGCTCTCGCTCGGGGACGGGGACGAGTTCCTGGGAAGCGTTGTGGGCCTGGGTGCCCTTGGCATCGTCACCGGCCTTGAGCTCGCCGTCAGGCCAAGCTTCCGGATGCGCCAGCGCGTTCTGGAGAACCTGCCGTGGGAACGGGCACTGGCCGACTTCACACAGCTGGTATCCAGCGCCTACAGCGTGAGCCTGTTTACCGACTACGCGGGCGATGCCATCAGCCAGGTCTGGCTCAAGGCCCTGGATTCCGAGCCTCCCATTCAGGACCGGTTTGGGGCCACGCCCGCCACCCGCCCCCGGCACCCGCTGCCTGGTATGTCAGGCGACAACTGCACCGTCCAGATGGATGAGCCCGGACCCTGGCTGGACCGGCTGCCGCACTTCCGCCACGAGTTCACGCCCAGCAAAGGCGAGGAGCTGCAGAGCGAATTCATCCTGCCGCTGGAGCATGCGCCTGCCGCGCTCGAGGCAGTGCGGAGTCTGGCGGACAAACTCGCGCCGCTGCTGTTTGTCTCCGAGATCCGGACGGGCGCCGCTGACGAGTTCTGGCTCAGCCCCTTCCACCGGCAGCAGAGTGTGGCCCTGCACTTCACCTGGAAGCCGCTGCAGCAAGAGGTGGAAGCGGTTCTTCCCCGGCTCGAAGACCTGCTGCGGCCGTTCGGTGCCAGACCGCACTGGGGCAAGCTCTTCTCGGCCGCCGGCCACGACTGGGAGTCGCTCTATCCCCGCTTTGCCGATTTCCGGTTGCTGGCAGCGGCGCACGATCCGGCGGGCAAGTTCCGCAACGGGCTGCTGGACAGCCTCCTCGGCGTCCCGACGGTAACCGCACGTTAAACCAACGAATCCGCCGTCACCGTGAGGGGACGGCGGATTCGCATCCGGCCTGTCGGTTGAAACCGGCTGATACTAGATAATGGCGGCGCGGAGTTCCTTGGCGGCAAGTGCGGGGTCCGCTGCGCTGTAGATGGAACCGCCGACGACGGCGACGTCCGCGCCGGCGCGCTGCACAGCGTTGATGGTGGAGAGGTTCACGCCACCGGCCACGGAGAACGGCACGCGGGCTTCCTCGCCGGCGCTGAGCAGCACGTCCAGGTCGTAGCCCGGCTTGGCCTGCTCATCCAGGCCCGCGTGCATCTCCACGAACTTCGCACCCAGCGCGCGGGCTTCCTTGGCGCGGGTCACCTTGTCCTCAACGCCGATCAGGTCGACAACGACGCCCTTGTTGTGCGCCTTGGCTGCCTTGACTGCGCCGGCGATGGTGGAGTCGTCGGCCCCGCCGAGGACCGAGACGAGGTCTGCGCCGGCGCTGAAGGCGATGTCGGCTTCGAGTTCGCCGGCGTCCATGGTCTTCAGGTCGGCGAAGACGATCTTGTCCGGGTGTGCGGTCTTCACGGCGGTCACGGCGGACAGGCCGGCGTTCTTCACCAGCGGGGTGCCGAGCTCAATGATGTCAACGTATTCGGCGACCTTGCCGGCGAGCTCCAGGGCGGCTTCGACGGTCAGGACATCCATGGCGACTTGCAGTTTCATAGGTAATTCTCTTTCTCTTTGGATTGAGGCTGGTTTTTGGTGGTGGTCAGGGATGAATGGACGGCTATTCGAGGTTCGCGTGCCGCTGCCAGAGTTCCTCCGGGGATGCCGCGTCCTCGTCCCACAAGCTTTGGAACACCGCTTCGGTGGTGGCAAACAGCACCTGCTCGAACAGGCTTCCCGAGTACTGCCGGGACAAAGCGGAACCGTGGTCCGTCTTCTGGGCGGCGGGGATGAGTACGACGGCGGAGGCTGCCTTGGCGAGCGGGGAACCGGCGTTTGTGGTGTAGACGGCGATCCGCGCGTCCTGCGCGGCGGCGGTCTCCGCCGCCTTGACGACGCCGGCGGTGGTGCCGGAACCGGACGCCGCGAGGAGCAGGTCTCCGGAGCGGATGGCGGGTGCGGTGATCTCCCCCACGACATGCACGGTCAGCCCGAGGTGCATCAGCCGCATGGCGGCCATCTTCAGGACGAGGCCGCTCCGCCCCGCGCCGGTCACGAAGATCCTGTCGGCCAGCCTCAGTTCGGTGACCAGGGCCGCGACCTGCGCCGGATCGACGCGCTGGAACACTTCGCTGATTTCGTCCTGGACAAGGGTCCGGTTGCGGTCAAAGGACCGGGATACGTCGGCCAGGGCGGCCGGACCGGTTTCTGAGACGACGCTCATTGGCAGGTTCCTCCTTCACGAAAGTTGTTACCTGTTCATCCTCGCCTGCCTGTTGGGTGGGTCCAACGCTTTGATCGGACGGTTGTAACCACCCAAAGGGGTAGGCAAATCCGCAAGACACCGTAAACTGGGCAGGTGGTAACCTCCGTCGAAGCCTCCGAAGCCCCTCCCCCACCCCTGCTGCCCGATGCAGGGCTGCTGGATTTGAGCACGTTCGTCCTCAACGCGCAGCCGCTGCTGGACGCCATCGCCGCGCTGTCCACCGCGCCGCTGGCCACCATCGCGGCACGGCTGCGGGACGCGACACTCCCCTATGTACGCAGCAGTGCCCTGGTCATCTTCACGGAGGACTGCACGGGCCGGCCGCAGAAGAAGGCCGGCGACGAAGCCATCATCAGCCGCGTATCCATTGCGGAACTTGACCACATCCGGGCATCGGTGTCCGGCGAAGGAGATTCCGATGAAGGAGCGTCCGGCTCCCCATGGCTCGGCGAAGCCGTGCTCGGCGGCGTGAAGCGCCCGGTCCTGGCCCTTTCCTCACCGAGCAACGCGCTGCTGGTCCTCGCCGATCCGCAGCCCCTGCCGGATCCTGCCGACCGGGCCCCTGCTGAGCGCCTGCTCCGCTACCTTTGGACGCTGGCCGCCGAGCGGATCCGGGAAAAGGTGGCGGATGCACCGCCGTCGTACCTCATTGAGTCCCGCGCGGCATCGGCCGAGCGGGTGAGGGTGACAGCCGAACTCGTGGACAGGCACTCCACCACCCTCGAAACCCTGCTCGCCGCGCTGCGTTCCCCCTCCCTTGCCGACGACGCTGCGCGCAAGGCGGCCACAGAATCCGCGGCCAGGGCCCTGGTGGGACTCCGCACGCTCAGCGACCGCACCAACGAACTGGTGGAGGAACCCGTCTCTTCAGCGTTCCAGCGCCTCCGCGAGGATCTGAAACCGCTGATGCACTTCAGCGGCATTGACGTCCAGTTCATCGAACCTCCCGTCAACGGCCGCGCCCTGCCCGGCGAGGTGGCCCACGCCGCCCGGGCAATCGTCCGCGGACTGGTGCTGGCCATGGTGGACCAAGGCGGGGTGCGCCGGATCCGGACGCAGTGGGATTGCGACGGTGAGAACCTGTTGGTCAACGTGCGCGACGACGGTCCGGGTGAACTGTCCGGAGAGGCACCGAATATGGCCCGCCTCGGTCACCGGGTGGAAGCCCTGAACGGCCGCATGTCGGTCGATGTGATGCCCGGCTGGGGCGCCGACGTCGCCGTCGCAATCCCCCTCGACCCGCCGGCGCGCCAGATCGCCGACGTTTCCGAATGGAAGCTCGGCGACCGCGAGCTGGAGGTACTCCAGCTGCTGGCCGCCGGGCAGCGGAACCGGGCCATCGCCTCGAAACTGCACATCAGCGAGAACACGGTGAAGTTCCACCTGCGGAACATCTTCCGGAAGGTGGGTGCGTCCTCCCGCACGGAAGCCATCGCGATGGCGCACAGCAAGGGCCTCCGGTAGGCGGGAGCCGGAGCTTCGAGCGGAAGGACGGGACTCCATGGCGATCGATGTCCGCCCGGCAGACCGGTTCGAGGACGTTAAGGCGATGGTCGGGCCGAAGCGGCCGGATGCCAACGTGTGCTGGTGCCTGAGCTACCGCATCCCCTCCAAGCAGCACCTCGAACTGCACGGAACCGAGCGCGGCGAAATGATGAAGCAACTGGTGGCGCAGGATCCGCCGCCCGGCGTCCTCGCCTACGACGGCGACGAGGTGGTGGGCTGGGCAGCCGTCCATCCGCGTGCCGACACCACTTTTGCCCGCAACCGCAAGATTCCGCACGTGGACGACCTCGATGTGTGGTCTGTGTGGTGCATCCGGGTGCGGCCCGGGCACCGGGGCAGTGGCATCTCGCATCATCTGCTGCAGGGCGCCGTCGACTTCGCCAGGAATTACGGCGCGCCCGCCATCGAGGGCTACCCCGTGGACAACCAGGGCCACAAGGTGGATCTCACGATGGCCTACGTCGGCACACGGTCGCTCTTCGAAGGCGCGGGGTTCACCAAAGCTGCGGACACGGACTCCGTCATCAACGGCTTCCCGCGCGTGCTGATGCGTCTCAACCTGCGCTGACTTCGGGCCCGGGCCCGTCAAGCCTGTTAATGCAATGTCAGCCCAGTCACACTCCCGGACTAGGATCGAACTGTGCAATAGACCAGAGGACGCCTCGGCGGCCTTGTGGCAGGTAAGCGAGCCGCAGAAATTACTTGAGAGTATGGAGCATGGCTTCGAAGACTGACCCTGAATCTGAGATCGACAGCGAGGCAGGCCAACACGGCGGCGTCCAGTCGGTAGACCGCGCCCTCGCAGTCCTGGAGATCCTGGCCCGGGACGGCCACGCCGGCGTGAGCGACATAGCCGAGGAGATGGGCATCCACAAGTCCACCGTGTCCCGGCTGCTCGGGTCCCTGGTCAGCAGGGACATCGTCCACCAGAACAGCGAACGTGGAAAGTACCAGCTCGGCTTCGGCATCCTGCGCCTGGCCAGCTCCATCCCCGGCCGGCTGAGCCTGGTCCGCGAAGCCCGGCCCGTGCTGGAAGGCCTGGCCGACGCGTTCAAGGAAACCGTGAACCTGGCCGTGCTTCGCTCGAACTACGCGGTGAACGTTGACCAGGCCATGGGCCCCTCCACGCTGGCCACGTACGACTGGGTGGGCAGCCTGACGCCGCTGCACGCCACGTCCAGCGGCAAGATTCTGCTGGCAGCACTGTCCGCGGACGACCGCGACAGGATCCTGAAAGAGACCGGGCTCCCGGCCCGCACGCCGCGGACCATCACCAGCCGGGACAAACTCGACGAACAGCTCCTCGACGTTGTCCGGAACGGCTATGCGGTGACCCTGGAGGAATTCGAGATCGGGCTGAAATCCATGGCGGTGCCGGTGTACAACCATGTTGGATCGGTCATCGGAGCCATCAGCATCTCCGGCCCCGCCTTCCGCTTCGACCCGGAAAAGACACCGGGACTCCTCGAGGCACTGAAGGAGGCCGGGCTGCAGATCAGCGCGAACATGGGGTACACCCGTCGCTAGAGGAGCGCTTGCTGAGCCTGACGAAATTAACGGTGGTTGAGCCTGACGAAATTAACGGTGGTTGAGCCTGTCGAAACCGGGTTTCGACAGGCTCAACCACCGACCCGACAAGCCTAGGAGGCGGGGACGGTTGGGGCACCTGCTGCTTAATGCACCGCCGTGGCAACCAGCCCGGGCTGGCCCTCCGGCTTGGGCGCCGGAGCTGCCAGGTTGCGCCGCCACTTGGTGAACAGCCGTGGCTGGTTCATTCCCAGGACAGCAACGGCGTCGTCGCCGCGGTAATACACGGCAAGGAAGCTGTGCTCCTGGGGATCACCCGCCTCTACTTCCACGCGGTCGTAGCCGGAGGAATGACCGGCGAACTGGATCTTGACGCCGTGCTGGTCAGACCAGAAATACGGCGGCTTCGACGGCTGCTCCGGAGCATTGCTGTCCAAGAGGACCTGAACGGCCAGCGCCGCGCGCTCCAGGGCACCCGTCCAATGCTCGACCCGGCGGTGGCCGCCGCGGGCCTTATCGAACCAGGCAGCGCAGTCCCCCACTGCGACGATGCCCGGAACGTTGGTGCGGCCCATGGCGTCGCACAGCACGCCCGAGCCGAGCTCGACTCCGGATCCTTCCAGCCACTCCGTGTT
Source organism: Arthrobacter sp. Soil_N43 (assembly GCF_057655195.1). Lineage (NCBI taxonomy): Bacteria > Bacillati > Actinomycetota > Actinomycetes > Micrococcales > Micrococcaceae > Arthrobacter > Arthrobacter sp. Soil_N43. Next base: position 5,144 of record NZ_JBDGML010000051.1, on the reverse strand, counting down.
CGGTTCTGCGCCAATGCCCACCACGACGACGTCCGTTTCCAGATACCGGCCGTCAGCCAGTGTGAGCCCGGAAACGACGCCCTCGCCGGTATGGAATTCTTCGATGACGGCACCGCAAATCAGATTGACGCCGTTGGCCCGGTGCAGCTTGGCGACTACGTCCCCCATGTCCTGCCCGAGTTGCGCCGTAAACGGGACGGGGGCGTTGTTGATCATGGTCACCTCCATTCCCCGTGACGCAGCGGCGGAGGCTACTTCCGCGCCGATAAAGCCGGCGCCGATAACAGTCATGCGGGCGCCCGGCACCAGCCGCGGCGTCAGTCCTTGGGCATCGGCGATGGTCCGAAGGTAGAAAACATTCTCAAGCCCTTCCAGGGCCGGCAGCTTCCGGGCGCGCGCGCCGGTCGCTATCACGATGCCGTCGGCACTGACGGAGGTGCCGTCGTGCAGCCGAATGGTCCGTGAAGCTACATCCAAGCCAATCGCTCCGCCTCCGAGGAGCCACTCCGCCTGCAACCCGTCATCGTCAGTTTCCAGGAAGAGGTCCTCGGACGTGATGGTGCCGAGCAGAAAATCCTTGGATAGCGGGGGCCTGTCGTAGGGACGGTGGTGCTCATCGCCAATGATGATCAACCTTCCGGTGAAGCCCTGGGCGCGGGCGGCCCTGGCGGCGGAGAGGCCGGCCAGCGAGGCTCCGACGATCGCAAGCGTCTGCATAATCTCCCACTTCCAATTGCTGTATACGCAACATGAATCGCTATATGCAACAGCGTGAGGGATCCCACACCGGCCTGTCAACCTTCGCCGACACAGAGTAAAAGGGTAGGTAACGGCTAAAAAAATGCTTGACATCGCTTGTGGCCGAGCGCACTCTGTTGCATAACGCGAAGTCTGTTGATTCCTCCGAAACAAAAAGAAGCGGCGCCGTTCACAGCCCGCACAATCTCATCCCTCTATCAAAAAAGAGGTGCTTTATGCACAAGGCCTGCCCCCTCAGCGAACTCGCTCCCGGAGAGGCGCTGCGCCTGGATACCGCCCCGCCCATCGCTGTCTTCCACACGGAAGAAGGCGAGCTTTTCGCCCTCGACGACACGTGCACGCACCAGGATGCCTCCCTGGCCGACGGATATGTTGAGGATTGCTGGGTCGAATGCCCCCTGCACGCCTCCAAGTTCAACCTCCGCACCGGTTCAGTAGACGCGCCCCCGGCCAAACTGCCGGTCCGCCACCACGAGGTCAAGGTTGTTGACGGCGACATTATGGTCATCGAATCCGACGAGGCGCCCAACCTGCCTCCGGGACTGACAGCAGAAGGCCATATCTAAGCCCGACCCATGACACTCGCCGAGCAAAGGACCCGCTCATGGCAACAAATAGTGACGTCAAACCAACACCTGTACAGCTGCCCGCCGGCGACCAGCCGGCAGATGCCGCAACTAACCCGCACCCCGCCAATAAGAAAACCAAGGAAGCACTAATCGTGGCCACTGTGGATGATCCGGAAGAGGTGGCCCTCCAGCCGGAAACAGCAGCAACGAGCCTGCCCGGCTCCGAAGAGTACGAACAGATTCTCCACGAGCTGCGACAGACCGAAGCTGAACAGGCGGCGGGCCTGGGCAGGCGCCGCTCCCTCCCCCTTGATAAGACAACGTTCGGCATCACCGGCGTCCTGGCCCTCGCCTTCGTCATCTGGGGCTTTTCCGGGCGGGAGAGCCTGGCAACAACATCCCAGAACGCCCTCAATTGGGTGATGCAGTACACCGGCTGGCTGTTCATGGGCCTGGCCTCCCTCTTCGTCGTTTTCGTGCTGTGGCTGGCCCTTGGCAAGTTCGGCAACATCCCGCTGGGCAAGGACGGCGAGAAACCCGAATTCCGGACCGTGTCCTGGGTGGCCATGATGTTTGCCGCGGGCATGGGCATCGGGCTCATGTTCTACGGCGTGGCCGAGCCGCTCTACCACTACGTCTCACCCCCGCCCGGAACCGTGGACGGACGCACCCCGGATGCCATCCAGACCGCCATGGCAACGTCCATCTTCCACTGGACCCTGCACCCCTGGGCAATGTACGCCGTGGTGGGCATCGCTATGGCCTACGGCACCTACCGCCTCGGCCGCAGGCAACTGATCTCCGCAGCCTTCACCTCGCTCTTCGGCGTCAGGACGGTCGAAGGTCCGGTCGGGAAATTCATCAACATTCTGGCCATCTTCGCCACGCTCTTCGGCACCGCCGCCTCCCTGGGCCTGGGTGCCCTGCAGATCGGCAGCGGCATGACCTCCAACGGCTGGGTGGGAGAGGTCGGCACGCCGTTCCTCGTGGGGATCGTCGCCATCCTGACAACCTGCTTCGTCGCCTCCGCGGTCTCCGGCATCAGCCGCGGCATCCAGTGGCTCTCCAACATCAACATGGTGCTGGCCGTCATCCTGGCCCTCACCGTCTTCGTCGCCGGCCCCACCCTCTTCATCCTCAACCTGATTCCTTCCGCAGTCGGCGATTACGCCCGGGACCTGGCGGAAATGTCCTCCCGCACCGAGGCCGTCGGAGACGAGGCCCTGCGCACCTGGATGTCCGGCTGGACCATCTTCTACTGGGCTTGGTGGATCTCCTGGACGCCGTTCGTCGGACTGTTCATCGCCCGCATCAGCCGCGGCCGCACCATCCGCCAGTTCGTCACCGGCGTCCTGCTGGTGCCCAGCGTCGTCAGCGTGATCTGGTTCGGCATCTTCGGCGGCGCCGCCTTCCACGTGCAGCAGGAGGCCGACAAGGCCAATACCCCCGGCCTGGTCACCATGGTCGACGGGACCCCCTCCGTCAATTTTGACGGCGCCCTCTTCGACCTGGTCAAGAACCTGGGCATGCCAGTCTGGGCCACCGCGGCAGTCATCGTCCTGGCAATGGTCCTGGTTGCCATCTTCTTCGTCACCGGCGCAGACGCCGCCTCCATCGTGATGGGATCCCTCAGCTCCAACGGCGCCGAGGAACCCCGCCGCGGAGTCGTCATCTTCTGGGGCACGCTGACCGGCGCCGTCGCCGCCGTCATGCTCCTGGCCGGTGGCAACGAACCCTCAGAAGCCCTGTCCGGCCTGCAGCGCATCACCATCGTTGCCGCCCTGCCGTTCGTGCTGGTCATGCTCCTGCTCTGTTTCGCCATAACCCGCGACCTCCGGCATGACCCGCTGTCCCTGCGGCGGCGGCTGGCCACCTCCGTCATGGAACGGGCCATCCGGACCGGCGTGGAACAACACGGCGGCGTCCAGTTCGACCTCGTGACCACTCACCAGTGCGATGAACGGTGCCCGGACGGTTCGCCATGTGCAGGCGGAACCAAGCCCGACTCTCCAGATGTCAAGGAATAGGTGTTCATATCAAGACAATTCAGCTGGGCATCCCCCGGCTTCCCGGCAGAAGCGGGGGCGGGCTGCCGATGCCGCCAACCCGGCCCTCCGAAGTTCCGGCCGGACTGCTGGACAGATTCGGGCGCCAGGCAACAGATCTGCGGTTGTCCCTCACGGACAAATGCAACCTTCGGTGCTCATATTGCATGCCCGCGCAAGGCTTGGAATGGCTGTCCAAACAATCCCTGATGACCCCCGATGAGATCGTGCGGATTGTTGGCATCAGTGTCGACAAACTGGCCATCAAGGAACTCCGGCTTACCGGCGGCGAGCCCCTGGTACGCCCTGACCTGGTGAACATCATCCGGGCCCTGCGCCAGCAGCACCCCGATCTGCCTATATCCATGACCACAAACGGCGTCGGACTGGACAAGAAGGCCGGGGCACTCAAGGACGCCGGGCTCACCCGAATCAATGTCTCACTCGATTCCCTTCACGAAGAGACGTTCGAATTGCTCACCAGGCGCCCGTTCCTCACCAAGGTGCTGGCTGGAGTCGAAGCGGCGAGGACTGCGGGGTTGGGACCGATCAAAATCAACGCGGTCCTGATGCGGGGCATCAACGACGCTGAAGCGTCCCCGCTCCTCGCATGGGCATTGCAACACGACTACGAGCTGCGATTCATCGAGCAGATGCCGCTTGATGCAGATCACGGCTGGACGCGCCGCGACATGGTCACTGCTGCCGAAATCCGTGAACTGCTCTCCCAAGAGTTCATCCTCACCCCTGACCTTCGGGAGCGGGCCGGAGCCCCGGCAGAACGCTTCCAGGTCAGGAAGCGAGCTGCTGCTCAGGGTGAATCCCCCGGTCCCGCCCTGGGGACCGTGGGCATCATCGCTTCCGTCACGGAACCATTCTGCGGCGACTGCAGGCGCACGCGCATCACGGCGGAGGGCAAGCTCATGAGCTGCCTGTTCTCCCGCGAGGAATTCGATCTCCTGGGCCTCATGCGCGCAGGGGCGGATGACGAAGAAATCGCCCGCTGCTGGCAGGACGCGATGTGGATCAAGCCGCGTGCCCACGGCATGGACCACTCCGGCCTGGATTCCACGGACTACAAGCAGTCGGGCCGTAGCATGAGCACCATCGGAGGCTGAAAAACAATGTTGGTACGCTACTTCGCCGCGGCATGTTCGGCCGCCGGCGTGGAAGAAGAACGTCATGACCTGGCTGCTGGCGTGATGCTGAGTGAACTCCTGACAGCCGTACTTGCGATTGACCGGCCGGACCCACCGGCGGGAACTCCTCCGCTCGCAGGGATCATCGCCCGGAGCAGCTTCCTTCACAACGAAGTTGCTGTACGGGACCTCGGTCTGAGGCTTGGCCCGGAGGATGTCATCGACGTTCTGCCACCCTTTGCCGGCGGCTGACCCCCGGCGGCGGAGCTTGGTTCTCAGCTCATTGACACTGCACAGCCACCGCCACTAGCATCGGTCATATATCAGTTCGATACTGACCGCATATCAGGCTTTTCCTCGCTCCAGATGGTGGCCCGACGCCGACTCCGCACCGCCGGAGCGCCGGAGGCCGGCAGCGGATACCCGAGGGGAATCCGGCAACGGTGACCGTTGCAAAGCAAACTACCCGCCTGGGCAGAAGTCCGGAAGGCATGGCCACTCTGGCAGCCAGAGCGAAAGGAACACGAACTCATGGTTCATAAAGTCAAGGCAGTTGTTGTCAAGGAGAAGGACGCTCCGGTGTCGGTGGAGACGATTCTGGTGCCGGATCCGGGGCCGGGTGAGGCTTTGGT
>NZ_JBDGML010000050.1:0-9040 GCF_057655195.1 Arthrobacter sp. Soil_N43 | reverse complement strand
GGCGGGCCTGGGTGCTCACCGACTTGATCTGGACCAGTGGCTTGAGCAGCCGTTCCACTTCCGCATCGTTCACCTGGGGCAGCGGAGTGCCTTCCAGCGGCTTGAGGGCGGCCTGGACCTGCGTGGCCTTCAGCAGCTTGGTGCCGCTCACCGTCACCGTCTTGACGGCCAGCACGGGCGAGTAGACGGCGGCCACGATCAGGCCGGCGACGAGGGCCGCAGCGACGCACGCCGCCATGATGACATTGCGCCTGATGCGTTTGCCTTTGGGCTCAGGAAAGGCGAGCACGTTGTCCGGCTCTGCGCCCTTTGCCCCTGCGCTTGCCATACTGCCGCTTGTTCTACCTCCGTTTGCCATACCGCGATGAGGCAGTGCCTGCTCTTCCGCGCGCTTCCGCCACGGGCGCTTGGCGGCTGCCAGGACGGCCTGAGTCCTGCTCTGCTGCTCCGCTGGACTGCCCTGCTCCCCCGGCTTTGCCGGCCGCGTCCGGTTTCCCCCTGCCGGCTTCCCCGCTGCATTCCGGGCCGGATTGCGCACTGGATCCCGGGGCTCCGGGGCCGGGGCACTCTTGGACGCCGTGATGACTCCCGGCTTCACGTCCTTCCGCGTCTCCGGGGCCTTGGACAGGTTTCCGGAGCCGGTGGGCTTTCCGGCGCCGGTGGGCCGGTAGGTGGGCCGGCGGGTGCTAGCCACTCAGCGACTCCACGATAAGGGGGCCGTAGGCGGTGACGTCGCCGGCGCCGGCCGTCAGGATGATGTCGCCTGGCTGCGCGGCCGCGGACAGTGCCTCCACGGCGGTCTGGCCTCCTGCGACCAGGCGTCCTCCCGCGCCGAGGTGCCCGGCGATGAGTTCGCTCGTCACGCCGGGGATGGGGTCTTCCCTCGCGGGATAGATGTCCAGCACCAGGGCCGTGTCAGCCGTGTTGAGCGCATCGGCGAAATCCTTGGCAAATTCACGGGTCCTGGAGAAAAGGTGCGGCTGGAACAGGACATGCACCTTGTGGTCTCCCGCGACGGACCGTGCGGCGGCCAGGGCGGCGCGCACCTCTGTGGGGTGGTGCGCGTAGTCGTCGTAGACCCGCACCCCCCGGCCCTCGCCCTTGAACTCAAACCGCCGCGACGCCCCGGAGAAACCTGCCAGCGCCGACGCCGCCTGCTCCGGTGCCACGCCGAGTTCCAAGGCAACCGCCATGGCCGCAGCGGCGTTGAGCGCGTTGTGGCGCCCCGGAACCTGCAGGGACAACGGAAACTCTCCCGCCGCCGTCGTGACCGCCACGTTGCCGGGGCCGCCGTCGGACAGCCGGATGTCCGCCTCCTCGGCGGTGCCGTACAGCAGCACGCGGGTGTTGCCCCGCTCCCTGGTGCGCCGGGCCAGGGCCAGTGCCCCGGCGTCGTCCGCGCAGGCCACGAGCACGCCGTCCGCGGGCAGCAGCGCCGTGAACCGGTCGAACGATTCATACACGGCCTCAGGAGTGCCGTAGTGGTCCAGGTGGTCCGGCTCGACGTTCGTGACCACGGCGATCTGCGGGCGGTAGTTCAGGAAGGACCCGTCGGACTCGTCGGCTTCTGCGACGAACACCTTGGACGTGCCGTTTGCCGCGTTGACACCGAGCGCCGGGACGTTGGCCCCGATGGCGAATGACGGGTCCATGCCCGCGCCCTGGAGCAGCACGGCGATCATCGACGTGGTGGTGGACTTTCCGTGCGTGCCCGCCACCGTCACCACGAGGTCGTCGGCCATGGTGGCCGCCAGCGCTTCTGACCGGTGCAGAACCGGCAGGCCTGCGGCCTTGGCTGCGGCGAGTTCGGGATTGTCAGCCCGGATGGCTGAACCCGCCACCACGGTCTGCGCGTCCCCAAGATTCGCCTCAGCGTAGCCAACGGCAACTCTTGCCCCTGCTGCGGCGAGGTCTGCCATGACCGGCAGATCCTTGGCATCCGAGCCGCTGACCGGTACGCCTCGCGCCACCATGATCCGGGCGACGGCGGACATGCCGACGCCGCCGATGCCGATGAAGTGCACGCGGCCGAGCGCGTCCTGGCGGAGTGTGCCGTTGCTGGTCATTTGGATACCGCTTCCAGTACGAGGCCGGCCATGAGCCGGTCGGCATCCCTGATGCCGAGGTTTTCTGAGTTCGCCGCCATGGCCTCGAGCCGGGAGCGGTCGGTCAGGAGCGGAATGAGCCGGGCTCGGACCCACTCCGGCGTGAACTCGCGGTCCGCCACCAGGAGCGCGCCGCCGGCCTGCACCAGCCCGTCCGCGTTGAGGGCCTGCTCGCCGTTGCCGATGGGCAACGGCACGAAGACTGCCGGAACGCCGACGGCGGCAACCTCGCTCACCGTGGCTGCCCCGGCACGGGCGAGCAGAAGATCTGCGGCGGCGTAGACAGACTCCATGCCGTCGACATATTCGAGCTGGCGGTAGCCGTCGGCCTGCAGGACGTTTCCGTCGCCGTCCTCGACCGTTTTGCCCCGCCCGGTGATGTGCAGGGTCTGGATGCCGGCGTCTGCCAGTGCTCCGAGGGACGCCGCCACCGTGCGGTTGATGCTCTGGGCGCCTGACGATCCTCCGGTCACGATAAGGACCGGCTTTTCAGGGCTCAGCCCCAGCGCTGTGAGGGCACCGTCCCGCGCCGTGGATCTCACCATGGCAGAGATTTCCCGGCGCATGGGCATGCCTACATGGCGCGCGTTCCGCAGCGGGGTGCCGGCGAAGGCCACGGCAACGTGCCTGCTGAAGAGGGCACCCACCCGGTTGGCGAGACCGGGACGGGCGTTGGCCTCGTGGATGACAATGGGGATTTTCCGCCGCCTGGCCGCGAGGTACATGGGTGTGCAGACGTAACCGCCCACCCCCACCAGGACATCCGCCTGGGCGTCGTCCAGGATGCGCCCGGCCTGCTTGACCGCACCGGCGAGCCGGCCCGGCAGCCGCAGCAGATCCGCGGAGGGCCGGCGCGGGAACGGGACGCGGTCAATGGTGGCAAGCTCGAGCCCGGCGGCCGGAACCAGCCTGGTCTCCATGCCGGTGGACGTTCCGACGGCGAGCAGCCTCGCGTCTGGGCGCGCTTCGCGGATGGCCGAGGCAATGGCGAGCAGCGGATTGATATGGCCCGCCGTTCCACCGCCGGCGAGGACCACGGACAAGGAGTCGCTTTTCATCAGGTGCTGTTTACGCTTTCGTACGGGATTTCTTGCCGCCCGGCTTCCGAAGGGGAGGAAGCAGTTTCCGGGGCCTCAGGTTGGGCGCCATCTGAACCCGGGCCAGGGACAACACTACGCCGATTGCGCAGAGGGACATGAGCAGGGCCGACCCGCCATAGGAAATGAAGGGCAGGGGAACGCCGATCACCGGAACCAGCCCCGTGACCACGGCCATGTTGACCGTGGCCTGGCCCAGCAGCCACACCATGATCGTGCCGGCAAGGACCCGATGGAACAGGTCCTCCTGGGCGACGACCACCCGGTAGATTGCGGCGCCAAGGATGGCGAACAGGATCAGGACGACGACGGTCCCTACCAGCCCGAGTTCCTCGCCGATGATGGCGAAAATGAAGTCGTTGTGGGCTTCCGGTATCCAGCTGTATTTCTGCCGGCTCTGGCCCAGCCCGACGCCGAACCAGCCGCCGGAGGCCAGCCCGTAGAGGCCGTTTGTTGACTGGTAGTTGGCGTCGGTGCCGTCGCCGCAGCTTTGCCCCGTCCACCACGAGGTGATGCGGCACATGCGGTTGGAGCTCGTCATGGCCATGACGGCCGTGGCGATGACGCCCGCTACAGCGGCGAAGCCAAAGAGGTAGAGGCGTACGCCGGCGAAGAACAGCGCGGCGGCCATGACCATCATGATGATCATGCCGGTGCCAAGGTCGTTTCCGGCGAGGACCAGCCCGATGATGCCGAGGGCCACCGGCACCACCGGAATGACCGCGTGCTGCCAGCGGTGGATCAGCTTCGACTTCTTCGCGAGCACTGTGGCCATCCAGAGGGCCAGGGCGAGCTTGGCGGCCTCCGACGGCTGCAGCGTGAAGAACCCGCCGACTTCGATCCAGTTCTTGTTGCCGTTCACGCTCGTGCCGATCAGCAGCACCAGCCCCAGCAGGCCATAGGCGACGATGATGCCCGCCCACGCAAGCCGCTTCAGCCAGACCACGTTGATCCGCGACAGCATGAACATCAGGAAGACGCCGATGCCCGCGAACAGCCCCTGCTTGAGGGCGGCCGAATAGGGCGACTCCCCCGCCGCGATGGCCTCCACGCTGGACGCCGAGAGCACCATCATGATGCCGATGGCGGTCAGCGCCAAAGTGGTTCCGAGAATGAGGTAGTACGTGGAGCCGTTGCGGGATTTTCCGCTGCCTTCAAGGGCAGACCAGAAGCGGCGGTACCCGCGCAACAGCTTGGCCGCCAAAGGCCGTCGCAGCGCGGTGCTGGAGGCAGCCCCGCGGAACGTGTCCGCTGTCCGCGGCCGTGCTGCCGCGGGACGTGTGGGCGTGCTGACCATTCTTACTCCTTGCCGGTCTGGGCCTGCCCTTCCACGAGCTCGCGGACTGCTTCGATGAAGGCGTCGCCACGGTGAGCATAGGAAGAGAACTGATCCATGGACGCAGCTGCCGGGGCCATGAGCACAGTGTCACCCGAGGTGGCGACCTGTGCCGCCGAAGCGACGGCCTGTGCCATCACAGCCTCGCCGGACTCTGACGGGGACGGCGGGGCGTCGTGACCGGTTCCGGCAGACTGCACATTTTCAGTGTCGCCCGTGCCCGGCCGGATGACCGGTACATCCGGAGCGTGTCGCCGCAACGACTCCTCCAGCGACGAAGTGTCCTTGCCGATGAGCACCACCGCCTTGAGCCGGGCTGCCTGCCCGCTCACGATTTCGTCATAGCTGACACCCTTGGACAGGCCTCCGGCGATCCAGACGACGGAGTCGAAGGCGGACAGCGAAGCAGCAGCGGCGTGCGGATTGGTGGCTTTGGAGTCGTTGATCCAGAGCACGCCGTTCTGCTTGGCCACGGGCTGGATGCGGTGGCTTCCGGGGATGTACGCCTTCAGCCCGAGGCGCACGTCTTCGGGGCTGAGGCCGTAGGCCCGCACCAGGGCCGCGGCGGCCAGCGCATTCGCCACCATGTGGCGCGGGGCCACCGGGCCGAGATCGGCCATCGACGCGAGCTCCGCGGCACTGTCCTTGCGCTCCGCGATGAAGGCGCGGTCCACCAGCAGGCCCTCGACGACGCCCAGCATGCTGATGGCGGGGGTCACGGTGGTGAAGCCGATGGCCCGGCAGCCCTCCACGACGTCGGCGTCCTCCACCATGCGCTCGGTCTCGATCTGCTCGGCGTTGTAGATGCAGGCCTTCTGCGTGTGCTCGTAGATCTTGGCCTTGTCAGCCAGGTAGTCCGTGTACGATCCGTGCCAGTCCACGTGGTCCTCGGCGACGTTGAGGCAGACGCTTGCGACGGCCGAAACAGACTCACACCAGTGCAGCTGGAAGCTGGACAGCTCCACAGCGAAAACGTCGTACTCGACGGGGTCGCGGAGCGCATCGAGAATGGGCGTGCCCACGTTGCCCACGGCAATGGCTTTCAGTCCGGCGGCCTTCAGCATGGACTCGGTCAGGCCGACCGTCGTCGTCTTTCCGTTGGTTCCGGTGATGGTTAGCCAGTCTGCGGTCTTGCGCCCCTCCCGGACCCGCAGGCGCCAGGCGAGTTCGACGTCGCCCCACACCGGGATGTGGGCGCGTGCGGCGGCGGCGAGCAATGCCTGGTCCGGCCGCCAGCCTGGCGAGGTGACGATCAGGTCCGGCTTCATGCCGTCGATTTTCGGCACCGCCCGCACGGCGTCGTCGCCGAGAAGGACGTCCGCGGCGCCCACGATTCTCAGGGTGTCCGCTTTGGCCTCGGCCGTTTCCGAGGTCGCGGCATCCACCACCACCACGCGGGCACCCAGTTCGATGAGGGTGTCCGCCGCGGAGAAGCCTGACACGCCGATGCCGGTGACCACAACGCGGAGCCCCGCCCAGTCGGAGTCCCAGCTGACCAAATCTTTCAGCCGGCCCGTTCCGGTTTCGATGCCAGTCACAGCAGGACCACCCATTCTGCGTAGAAGATGCCAAGGCCCGCGGCGACAAACAGGCCGCCAAGGATCCAGAAACGGACGACGACCGTGACTTCAGCCCAGCCCTTGAGTTCGAAGTGGTGCTGAAGCGGCGCCATCTTGAAGAAGCGCTTGCCCTTGGTGACCTTGAAATAGCCCACCTGGATGATGACCGACAACGTGATGAGCACGAACAGGCCGCCGATGAAAGCCAGCAGCAGTTCGGTGCGCGAGAGAATGGCAAACCCGGCGATGGCGCCCCCGATTGCCAAGGATCCGGTGTCGCCCATGAAGATCTTGGCCGGTGATGTGTTCCACCAGAGGAAGCCCACGAGCGCCGCGCTCATGATGGCGGCCAGGAGCGCAAGGTCCAGCGGGTCCCGCACGGAGTAGCAGCCGCTGCCTGCCTGGCGGGGCGAACCGCAGGCCTGGTTGCTTTGCCATATGCCCATCAGCGTATAGGCGCCGAAGACCATGACCGAGGCCCCGGCTGCGAGTCCGTCCAGGCCGTCTGTGAGATTGACGCCGTTGGTTGCCGCAGTGACGATCAGGTTGGACCACAGGACGAAGAGAATGGCGCCGAGCACGGTACCGCCGAAGGCCAGGTCCAGCCAGGGGATGTCGCGGACCAGGGAAATCTTGGTGGACGCCGGCGTGAGCCCGTCCGTATCGGGGAAGTAGAGGGCCAGGACGGCGAAGATGATGCCCACTGCGCCCTGGAGGATCAGCTTGGCCTTGGCGTTCAGGCCAAGGCTGCGCTGCCGTGAAATCTTGATGAAGTCATCCAGGAAGCCAACGAGTCCCATGCCCACCATCAGGAACAGCAGGAGCAGCGCCGAGGCCGATGGTCCGGCGGACCGCGGATTCATCATCCACATAATGAGGTGCGTCAGTCCATAGCTGAGGAGGACAGCCGTGACCACCACGGTTCCGCCCATGGTGGGGGTGCCGCGCTTGGTGTGGTGCGACGTCGGTCCGTCGTCCCGGATGAACTGGCCGTAGCTTTTGTGGACCAGCAGGCGGATGAACAGCGGGGTGCCCACCAATGCCATCAGCAGGGCCAGGCCAGCGCCGATCAATAGTGCAATCACAGCAGCTCGCTCCCTTCATTGGCACTTGCGCGAAATTGTCCGGGTAATGCTATCCGATCGCCCAAATGGCGCAGTCCGACGCTGTTGGAGGACTTGAACAGCACCAGGTCCCCCGGTTCCAGCTGGGCTTCCAGCACGTCGTAGGCCTCGTCCACAGTTTCGGCAAAGATGCATTCCTCGCCCCAGGACCCTTCCTGGATGGCCGAGACATAGAGCGACCGCGCTTCCCGTCCCACCACCAGCAGGCGTGAAATGTTCAGCCGCACCACCTGGGTGCCCACGGCGGTGTGCTCCCGGATGGACTCGTCGCCCAGCTCCAGCATGGCTCCGAGGACTGCCCAGGTGCGGCGGCCGCGGCCGAGGTCTGCCAGGGTCCGGAGCGCCGCACGCATCGATTCCGGATTCGCGTTGTAGGCGTCGTTGATGATGGTGACGCCGTCCGGCCGCTCAGTGCGTTCCATGCGCCAGCGGCTGGCGGCCGACTGGGAGCTGAGGGATGCGCCGATGCTGGCCGCAGGGATACCGGCGGCGGAGGCCGCGGCTGCAGCGGCGAGGAGGTTTGCGACGTGGTGTTCCCCGATGAGCCTGCTGCTTACGTGGACAGGCTCCTCACCGGGGAGTCCAAGATCGAATTCCGGATGGCCTGCGGCGTTGGTGTCCAGGTGCAGTGCCCGGGCCACCGGCCCGTCCGTCTCGGCGTTCCTGGAGGAGAACCCGAACACGGCAGCCTGGGTGCGGCCGGCCATGGCCGCCACCCGGGGATCATCCAGGTTCAGCACAGCCGTGCCGGCGACGGGCAGGGCCTCCACGAGCTCGCCCTTGGCCGTCGCGATGTTGTCCACCCCGCCGAATTCGCCGGCGTGCGCGGTGCCCACGCCCAGCACCACGCCGATTTCCGGGCGGACCATCTCGCTGAGGTAATTGATGTGCCCGATGCCGGTGGCGCCCATTTCGATGACGAGGAACCGGGTGTCGAAGCCGGCCTGGAAGACAGTAAGCGGCACACCCACTTCGCCGTTGTAGGACCCCTGCGGCGCCACGGTGTTGGCCTCCGCTGACAGGATGCCGGCCAGGAGGTCCTTGGTGCTGGTCTTGCCGGCAGATCCTGTGATGCCGATGACCGTTAGCTGTTCGCCGGCCGCCTCGCGGCGTGCCCTGATCCGCCGGACCGCTTCCGCGGCCAGGGCGCCCATGGCCAGCACAGCGTCCTTCACGACGACAGCCGGGTAGCTCGTTCCTGCGGAATCGGTGACTTCGCGTTCGGCCAGCGCCAGGACGGCGCCGCGGTCAAACGCCGCTCCCATGAAATCGTGTCCGTCCGCGTTTTCGCCGGGCTTGGCCACGTAAAGGGAGCCGGAGGTGGCCTCGCGTGAGTCGGTGACCACTGAAGTGGGAGTGAGCTCGGGGTCGGCAAGGAGCAGGCCGCTGGTGATGTCGGCGATTTCCGCCGCAGTAAATGCAATCATGTCGGTCTAGGACTCTATCCGGTCGTCTTCAAGAACGGTGAATCCCCGTGCCGTCAAGGCCTTACGGAGTTCCACCCTGTCGTCGAGGGCAAGGTTCACACCTTTGACCTCCTGCCACACTTCGTGGCCGCGTCCCGCAACGAGGATGGTGTCCCTGGCGGCGGCCAGTTCAACGGCCCTGCGGATGGCCTCGTCGCGGGGGAAGACTTCCAGGATCTGGCAGTCGAGCCGCTCGGACTCCTTGGCGTCCGTGGCGCCGACCAGCACATCGGCCCGGATGGCCGCCGCGTCCTCGTCGTGGGGGTCGTCGTCGCTGACGATCACGACGTCGGCGAGGCGGGCCGCGATGGCGCCCATGGACGGACGCTTCCCCTGGTCCCGCTGCCCGGTCG